>PLSW01000345.1 GCA_003165275.1 Caulobacteraceae bacterium | reverse complement strand
CGATCTTTTCCTCGCCGGTGATCAGGGCCACCGAGCGGGCGCCGCGGGCCTTGACCACCCGGTCGTAGATCTCCCGGGCCAGCAGGCGCAGGGGCAGGCCGATCATGCCGCTGGCGTGGCCCAGCATCCGTTCCACGGCCAGATGAGTCTTGCCCGTGTTCGTCGGGCCGAGGACCGCGACGAGGCGTGAGGGCGCCTGACCTGTGGGGCGATCGCTCATGACCTAGATGTGGGGGAGGAATCGGTGGGTGGCAACGGGGCGCGGCGATTCCGCCCAGCACGCGCGGTCGACCAGAAATCGTGCGATTTTGAAGGATTAACAGCAGAGCTCGTTACCCCCGAACAGGGGCGAAACGAATCATGACCGAATCAGCGACCTGCGCCGATTCAGTGTTTGTTCCATACCAGATATGGTACGGCAGCCAGGAGCCAACACAACCACATTATGGTTAACAAATCGTTAACGCACCCCAGGGCTCGCTTTTAGTCGTGCGGCTTGGCGCCCGTCAGCTGGGCGGTGCGCAGCAGAATATTGGCGTATCCCAGGGGCGTTTCGGCCTGCAGCTGGGCGATCACCCAGGGGCCGTGCGCGCCGAGCTGGCCGAAGGTGACGGTGATCGGCCCCTTCAGGCCGCCGTTGCGCTTCTCCGGGGGCTTGGGCTTGAAGCCGGCGATCTCGTGATAGCGCACGGTGCAGCGGATGGGATTGACCAGGCCCAGGTCCCGGGCGTGGTCGTTCAGCTCGCCGGCCCCGGCCGGGACCAGATCCAGCAGATAGTACTGCTTGCCGTCGAAAAAGTGGCTGTCGCCGTTGCAGGGGCCGGCGCGGGTGGAGGCGAGGGTCACTCGGACCAGCTGGGTCACCGGGTCGGCGGCGATCAGTTTCTGCGCCGCGCTGGCCGGGGGCTCGCCCAGGTTGGAGAAGGGCGGGGTGGTGGTCATGGCCACCTGGTCGTGGCCCCAGGTCACCTGCAGGTGACGCACCCGCTTGCCGTCGTGATTGACGTAGGAGAACTCGCCGGGGCGCGGCGCGCCGCCCTCGTCACGGCCGCGGGCGTTGGCGGCGATGTCGAAATGCTTGAAGGCGGCCAGGATGCCGGAGGAGTTGAGGTGCACGTCGGCCGCAAAGCCGTCCGGACCGACCTCTTCCTCGAAGCGCATCTCCAGCACCTTGAAGATCAGATGGCCGTCGTAGGCCAGGGTGAGGCGCACGGGGGCGGGCGCCTGGGCCAGGGCCTGGACAGGCGCTCCGAACAGGGCGCCGGCGAAAGCCGCAACAAGAGCGAAGCGAGCGATACTGAACCTCAACGTCGGCTCCCCTACGGCGCCAGGCCCGCCAATGGCGGCGGCCTGAGATCGGATTTCCCGCGTCTTCTATGGCATAGGAGGCTATCAGCGGTCATCCAGGGACCGCGCAGCCTTGACGGCGCGCGCCGCCTTCGCCTATATCGCGCCCTTCCCCGCGGAGGCCACGTCTTCGCGAACGCATTCCTATTGAAGGTATCCGCGATGTCGCGTCGTTGCGAGCTCACTGGCGTCGGTCCGATGGTCGGCCACAATGTGAGCCACTCGAACATCAAGACCAAGCGCCGGTTCCTGCCCGCGCTGCGCGCGACGCGTCTGCAGTCGGACGCCCTGGGCCAGAGCTACACGCTGAAGATCAGCAACGCCGCCCTGCGCACCCTGGATTTCCGCGGCGGCCTGGACAGCTTCCTGGTCAAGGCCGACGACACCGTCCTGTCGCCCCGCGCCCGCAAGCTGAAGACCCAGATCAAGGCCAAGCTGGCGACCCAGCCGGCGGCGTAAGCCGCCTCATTGGCCGTTGGGGCGGGCTGGCGCACGCACGCCGTTCGGATTCCCATTTTAGTTATTGCGTCGTTAGCGGATCAGTTCGACGTCCACGTCGAGCGCCCCGGCGATCGTCTGCCAGGCCCTGTCCGCGGTTAGCGCGGTGGCGCCCATTCGCCTAGCCTGGGCGAGGCAGAACCGATCGCCCAGTGACAGCCCGGCGCGTTCCCCGACCGGGCGCATCAAGCCCGCGTCGATCGCCAGATCCTTGTCGGGCTCCACGTAGACGACCGGCAGGCCTGCCAGGAGCAGGTCGATGTCCGCCGGATCGGCCCCGAGCCTGGCGAAATGCCCGACGACCTCGGCTAGGTTGACGGTGGTCATAGTGGCGCCGTTGATGACCGCATCCACCCGGTCCCTGCCGGGTTCGTCCAACAGCGCGGCGAGAAGCGCGGAAGCGTCGAGAACGAAACTCATGGTTCGCGAGCGGCGTCGTGACGGCGATCCGTGAGAAAGTCGTCGACGGACCCGCCGGCCTGGCCGCCCAAGATCCGGCGGGCCAACGCGCGGGCGCGTTCCATCGCCTGGGCGACCGTTCGTATACGCAGCTCGCCATCGACGACCTCGACGATGACATCGCCGCCACGCTCAAGGCCGACCGCCATGCGAATACTGGCGGGAACGGTCAATCGGCCATTTTCCGACATTTTGGTTGTCACGGCGGTCATGCCAATAGCCCCATCTAGCGCCAACGATTTATAGATAGGCGAATTGTGGGAGCCCCGCCAGCTTGGCGCTTGGGTCCAGACCGCCGTTGATGCGCCAGAAACCCTCGTCGTCATCCCGGGCGAAGCGCCCTTGCGCGCAGAGCCGGAACCCAGGGGGTCGTGCGCCGGCCCCTTGATCCCGGCTCTCCGCTTCGCGGCGGCCGCGGGGACTTAT
>PLSW01000080.1 GCA_003165275.1 Caulobacteraceae bacterium | reverse complement strand
TCCCGTAGCCCATTCATGGGAGAGGAGATCAGGCGCCATGGGCGCGCTCAGATCGGGCGTTTCGACGAATAGCCCGCGTCCGAGCCCGGAACCGCTTGGCGCCGCTCTCGCGTGTGCGATGCTGTCCGGCTCGACCAACGCATCCCGGGAGTCTGGCCACGTCCGACCCTGTCGTCACCCTGCCCGCCCGGCCCGAGTCGATCAGTCTGGCGGTGTCGCAGACCGCGGTGATCGTGGTCGACATGCAGAACGCCTACGCCTCCCCCGGAGGCTATCTGGACCTGGCCGGTTTCGACATCTCCGGCGCCGCCGCGGTCATCCAGAACACCAAGGGGGTGCTGGAGGTGGCCCGGGCGGCGTGCATGCCGGTGATCTTCTTCCAGAACGGCTGGGACTCCGACTATGTCGAGGCCGGCGGCCCCGGCTCGCCCAATTTCCACAAGTCCAACGCCCTGAAGACCATGCGCGCCCGGCCCGAGCTTGCGGGCAAGCTGCTGGCCAAGGGCGGCTGGGACTACGCCCTGGTGGACGCGCTGGCGCCGCGGCCGGGGGACATCGTCCTGCACAAGACCCGCTACAGCGGCTTCTTCAATTCCCAGCTGGACTCCACCCTGCGTTCGCGGGGGATCCGCAACATCGTCCTGGTGGGGATCGCCACCAATGTCTGCGTGGAGTCGACCCTACGGGACGGCTTCTTCCTGGAGTATTTCGGCGTGGTGCTGGCCGACGCCACCCACCAGGCCGGGCCGGCCTTCGTGCAGGAGGCGGCCATCTACAACATCGAGAAATTCTTCGGCTGGGTGTCCACCGTCGCCGACTTCAAGGGTGCGTTCGGCCAGATCCCGCCGGGGGACTGACCCCCATTCACGAGAGCAAACAGAGGACCGTTTGGCCAACTGAATGAACATTTCCATCCGTCACCTCCGGGCTTGTCCCGGGGGCAGGGGAACACGAACGGGACGCGACTAGCCTTGCTGCGACGAACTCGCCGTCTGTGTTCCCTCGCCACCGGGACAAGCCCGGTGGTGACGGAATAGAGCGATGGCTCAACCAAGCCCGACATTTTTCCAACAAGGACCGAGCATGCCCAAGACCGTCATCACCCCGCCCGGGACCCAGACCCCCATCGCCCCCTTCTCGCCGGGGACCCTGGCCGATGGGGTGGTCTATGTGTCGGGGACCCTGGCCTTCGACAAGGACAACAACGTCGCCCACGTCGGCGACGCCGAGGCCCAGACCCGGCAGGTGCTGGAAACCATCAAATCGGTGATCGAGACCGCTGGCGGGACCATGGACGACGTGACCATGAACCACATCTTCCTCAAGGACTGGTCGGACTACGCGGCGATGAACAAGGTCTACGCCGAGTTCTTCCCGGGGGAGAAACCGGCGCGGTTCTGCATCGTTTGCGGCCTGGTGCGCCCCGACTTCCTGGTCGAGATCGCCAGCATCGCCCACATCGGCAAGGCTTGAGTCCCTTGCCGCGGACGGGCGTTGCGGGCGGGCTCTGGTTCGAGGTCCATCCGGGGCCGGACGAGGCGGCGGCCGCGGTGATCCTCTCCCCCGGCCTCGGCGGATCGGCGGCCTTCTGGGCGCCGCAGATGGCCGCCCTGACCGAGCGGTTCACCGTCGTCCTCTACGATCACAGGGGCGCCGGGCGCAGCGACCGGACCCTCACCGACCCGCATTCGGTGGACGCCATGGCGGAGGACATTGTTGCGGTGATGGACGGAACGGGCCTCGCCCGCGCCCACGTGGTCGGCCACGCCGCCGGGGACTGGCGGGCCTGGCCCTGGCCCTGATCCATCCGGACCGGCTGGACAAGCTGGTGGTGGTCAACGGCTGGTCGCGGCCGGATCCTCACATCCGGCGCTGCTTCGACACCCGCATCCACCTGCTGAACGACAGCGGCCCGGCGGCCTATGTCCACGCCCAGCCCCTGTTTCTCTACCCGGCGGAATGGATCTCGGCCAACACCGCCCGCCTGGACGCCGAGGAACCGCACCACATCGCCGCCTTCCCGGCGCGGGAGACCATGCTGGCCCGCATCGAGGCCCTGCTGGCCTTCGACATCGACGCGCGCCTGGGCGAGATCGCCGCCCCCGTCCTGGTTAGCGCCTCGGCCGACGACATGCTCGTTCCCGCGTCCTGTTCGCGCCGGCTTGCCGAGGCCTTGCGCAACGGCGTCCTCGACATCGCCCCCTGGGGCGGCCACGGCTTTACGGTGGCCGCGCCGGAGGCGTTCAACGCATCCCTCGTCCGCTTCCTCGGCGGCGAGCCCACCTGACAAGGAAACCGCCATGGAAATCGGCGTCTTCATCCCCATCGGCAACAACGGCTGGCTGATCTCCAAGACCTCGCCGCAGTACATGCCGACCTTCGCCCTCAACAAGACGATCACCCAGGCGGCGGACCGCTATGGCCTGGATTTCGCCCTGTCGATGATCAAGCTGCGCGGCTTCGGCGGCGAGAGCCAGTTCTGGGAGCACAATCTCGAATCCTTCACCCTGATGGCGGGGCTGGCGGCGGTCACCGAGCGGATCAAGATCTTCGCCACCGCCGCCACCCTGACCCTGCCCCCGGCCATCGTGGCGCGCATGGCCTCGACCATCGATTCCATCGCCCCGGGTCGCTTCGGCATCAACCTGGTCACCGGCTGGCAGAAGGCCGAGTACGACCAGATGGGGCTGTGGCCGGGGGAGCAGCACTATACCGACCGCTACAACTACCTGGCCGAATACGCCCAGATCCTGCGCGAGCTGCTGGACACCGGGGTGTCCAACTTCAAGGGCAAGTATTTCACCATGGAGGACTGCCGGGTCAGCCCCCGGCCGCACGACACCAAGCTGATCTGCGCTGGCTCCAGCGACGAGGGCCTGGCCTTCACCGCCCAGTACGCCGACTACAGCTTCGCCCTCGGCAAGGGGGTGAACACCCCCACCGCCTTCTCCGGGGTCAACGCACGGCTGCGGGCCGCCAAGGAAAAGACCGGCCGCGACGTGGGCGCCTACATCCTGTTCATGATCATCGCCGACGACACCGACGAGAAGGCCATGGCCAAGTGGAACCTCTATCGCGACGGCGCAGACCAGGACGCCCTGGCCTGGCTGACAAACCAGGCCGCCCCCAACGCCGCCGCCGGCTCGACCACCAACACCGCGCAGCTGGCCGCCGCGGAATCGGCGGTGAACCTGAACATGGGGACGCTGGTGGGGTCGTACGAGACGGTGGCGCGGATGCTGGACGAGGTGGCGACCGTGCCGGACACGGCGGGGGTGCTGCTGGTGTTCGACGATTTCGAGAAGGGGATCGAGGATTTCGGGACCAAGATCCAGCCGCTGATGGCGTGCCGGAAGGATGTGCTGGTGACGGGGTGAGGTTTAAGCTCCTCCCCCATTTATGGGGGGGGTGTCGCGCGCGAAGCGTCGCGACGGAGGGGGCAAGTGGAGGATGGCGCACTTGCCCCCTCCGGCCCCTCGCGATGCTCGGGTCCGCTCAGAGCGCCGGGCGCGCTCTGCGCGCCCGGCGCTCTGAACCCCCATAAATGGGGGAGGAGCGAAGTAGGGCCCGCCGTCAGTCATGACGGGGATCGTCCCTAAACCCTTGGTCAGATTGGAGCTCTGGCGTCTGGCGATGTCAATGACGGGCCCGCTTGGGCCCGCCGCGGCGCGGCGACGCGAAGAGCGTCGTCATTGACATCGCCAGACGCCAGAGCAGACTCGCCACCAAGGGTTAAGGCCGCGGCTGTTTCGGTCTTTTGGCGAGCTTTCAGCTTCGGCAAAAACAGGGACACGTACAATTTCCCCGCTATGGCCGGGGCGACTGCGCCGACGGTAACGGAAATTGTACGCGTCCCTGTTTTTGCCGCAGACTAATGACGGCTGGGATCGGGTTCGAACCCCAGGCCATCCCCGATATCGTCAATGGACAGGCGTTGTCCGGGCGGCAGGGTCTTCCAGGCTGTCGTGAACCGGCAACGGGCGGTGATATCCTCTTGGCGGCCCGCGCAGCCGCGTCCCATGGAAACGCTGCCCCTTCTGGCCAGGTAGTTGTAGCTTTTGGCGACAACGTCGAGGCCATAGGTGATCGTGCGGCTATCATAGCCAATCAATACAAGTTTGTTTCCGTCGATTCGAAACGTGTATGTGTGATCGATCTCAGCGGCACCGCCGCCCGTGCCGACAAATATCTCCTCATTGAGTCGAAGGCGGATGCCGGACTTGGCTATCTCAACCCCCGGAATATTCACCCTGCCCTCATGGGTTCCAAGCGTATAGTCGTATCGTTGCTGCTCCTCGGCGGTCTGCCTCGGCATGAACGTGTGATTTTGCAGCGCCAATTCGTAGCTTCCATCGGAATTGGCAAAGGCGACGACCAGCATTCGGGGGTTTGTGTCGATTCGCTCGGGGCCCTTTCCCACGTAGAAGGCGGGGTTCAGTTCACGAAGCACGAGCACGACGGTGGTCCGCCGGTCACCGCCGACGGCGCCGCGCGCCTCAGCCTCCACGCGCCACCCCTTGGGAACAAAATCTGCAACTTCGTGGGCGCGCGGGGCCAGGATCGGAAACGAGCAGCAACCTCCGCTCACGGGCGGCGGCGCAGCGCGGGCGCTCGATGAAATGGCGATGGCCGCCATGACGGCCAGAGCGGATACGGCGGCAGGATTCATGCGCTCTCCGAATGCCGCCTTGTCTCGACGACCGAAGTTGCCACATCCAGCGACCCAGGCAACCCTCACCCCCCTGGCGACAACCCGATCTCCCGCAACCGTTCCGCCAGATAATCCCCCGCAGTGATCTCGGGGAACTTCGCCCCATCCCCCACGCAGCTGTCGATCACCTTCAGCGACATCTGCCCCACCGGGTGCATGAAGAAGGGCATGGAGTAGCGGCTCACATTTGGGCCGGCGGGGTTGACCACCCGGTGGGTGGTGGCGGGGAGGACGCCGTTGGTCATCCGGGCCAGCATGTCGCCGGAATCGACAATGAGGTTGGTGGGCTCGGCCTCCACCGGCAGCCAGCTCCCGTCGCGGTCGAGGAGTTCCAGGCCGGCGCCCTTGGCGGCGACCATGATGGTGATCAGGTTGATGTCCTCGTGGGCGGCGGCGCGCACGCAGTGGGGGTCGACGTCGGCGGCGAGGGGCGGATAGTGCAGCACCCGCAGGATGGAGTCGCCGCGGGTGACCAGGGGGTCGAAATGATGCTCCGGCAGGCCGAGCTGCGGCGCCAGGGCGCGCAGCAGCACCACCCCGGTCTGGTTGAGGGCCTCGAACAGGGCCTGGAAGGCGGGTTGGAAGTCGGGCGCCTCCGCCGGCCAGACATTCTCCACCTTGCCGCCGCCGGTCTCCGTGCGGCCGTCGGAGGCGTCGCCGGCGGGCTCCTGGCCGATCTGCCAGAACGCCTTCAGGTCCGGATGGCCGCTGTCCTTGGCGTGTTCCCGGCCGAAGGGAGTGTAGCCGACCCGGCCGCCGACGTACTGGCCCTTGACCGCCTCCGGCAGGGCGAAAACCGCCTCGGCGAGATGATAGGTGCGGGCCAGAAGGTCGGTCCCGACGCCGTGGTCCTTCAGCACGATGAAGCCGAAGTCCTGCAGGCCGCGCATGAGGTCGTCGGAGAAGGCCTGGCGGGCGGCGGCGTCGCCGCCCGTGTAGGCCTTGAGGCTGAGTTCGGGAACGCGATGGGGCATGGGTCGATCCTGGCGCCGGGCCGGCGCGGAATAAAGGGGGGCGCCGCTAGCGCGCGAGACGCTCCAGCATTAGGTCGAAAACCGCGCCCGCATTGACCTGGGTCACCCAGTGGACGCTGGCGGCGGCGGGGTCGGCGAGGCGGAACTCGACGGCGGTGTGGCCCATCGTCAGGTCGGCGGCGACCTCGACCCGCAGGTCGACGGGCCGGGTGGTGAACAGATCCGGCGCCAGCAGCCAGGCGATGGTGCAGGGATCGTGCATGGGCGGCGCCAGGGCCCCGGCGAAGCGGCGCTGCACCCCCTCGGAGAACTTGAGCAGGTCGTAGGTCGCTCGGGCCGCCGGGGTGTCGATGGCGCGGACGGCGGCGACCCGTTTGGGTGTCGCCCGTACCTGATGGGTGGCGTCCAGGCCCAGGGTCACCACCTTGCAGCCGGAAGCGAACACCACCTGGGCGGCGTGGGGGTCGGCGTAGATGTTGTATTCCGCCGAGGCGGTGATGTTGCCGCCCTCCGTCCGGGCCCCGCCCATCACCACCACCGTTCCCAGCCGGTGGGCGATCGCCGGCTCCAGCCGCAGGGCCAGGGCCAGGTTGGTCATCGGCCCGGTGACGGCGATGGAGACCGCGCCCGGGGGGCGGGTCATCACCGCCTTGATGATCGCGGTCACGGCGTGGCCGGCGGCGTCCGGCGCCACCGGCGCGAACACCGCCAGGTCGCCCAGCCCGCTGTCCCCGTGGAAATGGCTGGCGATGATCGGCGCGCGGACCAGGGGGACCTGGGCGCCGACGTAGACCGGCACGTCCTCGCGGCCGGCGATCTGGCGGATGATCCGGGCGTTGCGGGCGGTCAGCGGCGCGCCGACGTTGCCCGCCACCGTGGTGATGGCGATGAGCTCCAGGTCGTCCGGGGAGGCGAAGGCGAGGAACAGGGCGATGGCGTCGTCCACCCCCGGGTCGCAGTCGATGATGAGCGCGGTGCGAGTCATCAGCCATTGTCGGGCGCCTTTCGCGGGCGCGGCAAGGGGTGGAAGTTTGGGCGGGTCCTGGATCAATCAGCGGCTGATCTGAGTCCGTTCCAAAACGCCGGATGGGACCGGCGCATAAAAATCGCCGCCCCTTTGCTCGTCATCCCGGCCGGAGCGAAGCGGAGAGCCGGGACCCAGGAGCCAAAGCCACTGCTATTGCGAACCGCTGGGTCCCGGCTCTCCGCGCAAGGGCGCTCCGGCCGGGATGACGCGCTGTTGAGTGGCTCAACGTAGACCCAATGCGCCCTAGAACCGGCGCATGACGCCCATCCCGCCCTACCCGACCGCGCCCGGTCGGGTGGCGAAACGGATGATCAGAACCTTCAGGTCGGCCTCGTCGACGAGGCTCGCGGCCTGGGCGGGGGAGACCCAGCGCTTTTCGCGCTCATGCATTTCCGGCCACTCGGCGCGCTCCTCCGAGACCTGCAGGGAGAAGACACCGACCTCCACCGGCTGCAGGCGGCCGGAGCGCAGGCGCTTGTCGTAGTGATAGGCGCCCACCTCGGCCAGGGAGGCGTAGCCCTCGACGCCGGCCTCCTCGAAGGCCTCCCGGGCCGCGGCCATGCCCGGCGCCAGCCCCTTGATCGGCCAGCCCTTGGGGATCACCCAGCGGCGAGTCTCGCGGGAGGTGATGACCAGGATCTCCATGCCCCCGTCGGCGGCGGGGCGCCAGGGCAGCACGCCGAACTGGCGTCTGATCTTGGAGCGGCGCTTGACGCGTTTCATGGCGCCCCCTCAGCCGAGCAGCCGCTGGCCGAGCTGGGCCAGTTCGAAGCCGATCGCGCCGATAATTGCGGCGGCGGGCATGGTGATCACCCAGGCCCAGACGATGCTGGTGGCGACATTCCAGCGGACGGCGGAGACCCGGCGCGCGGCCCCGACCCCGACGATGGCGCCGGTGATGGTGTGGGTCGTGGAGACGGGCACGCCGATATAGGTGGCCAGGAACAGGGTGATCGCGCCGCCGGTCTCGGCGCAGAAGCCCTGTTGGGGCGAAAGGCGGGTGATCCGCGAGCCCATGGTGTGAACAATTCGCCAGCCGCCCAGGAGGGTGCCGAGGGCCATGGCGGCCTGGCAGCTCAGCACCACCCACAGCGGCACGTGGAAGGCGCCGGTCAGCTTGCCGTGGGCGAACAGCAGCACGGCGATCACGCCCATGGTCTTTTGCGCGTCATTGCCCCCGTGACCAAGGGAATAGAGCGACGCGGAGACGAATTGCAACCGCCGGAACACCTTGTCCGCAAAGCTTGGCGTCGCCCGCACGAACAGCCACGAGACGATCAAGACGAGGACCAACGCCAGGGCGAACCCCATGGCCGGCGAGGCCACGATGCCCAGGGCCGTCTTGGTCAGCCCCTCCCAGACCACGGCGTGGAGGCCGCCCCTGGCCACTCCGGCCCCGACCAGGCCGCCGATCAGGGCGTGCGAGCTGGACGACGGCAGGCCGGCCATCCAGGTGACGACGTTCCAGGTGATGGCCCCGGCCAGGGCCCCGAAGATCACCGCGTCGTTGACCACGGCGGTGTCGATGATCCCCTTGCCCACCGTCTGGGCGACGTGCAGGCCGAAGACCGTGAAGGCGACGAAGTTGAAGAAGGCCGCCCAGAAGACCGCATAGCGCGCCGGAAGCACCCGGGTGGAGACGATGGTGGCGATGGAGTTGGCCGCGTCGTGCAGGCCGTTCAGGAAGTCGAACGCCAGGGCGACGGCGATGAGCGCGACGAGCAGGACCCCGGGAAGCATGCCCCGGCGCCTAGAGGTTCTCGATCAGCACGCCGCTGATCTCGTTGGCCACATCCTCGAACCGGTCGACGACCTTTTCCAGGTGATCGTAGATTTCGCTGCCGACGATGAAGGCCATCGGGTCGGTCTGGCCCACGCCGCGATAGAGGGCGGCCATGCCGCGGTCGTACAGCTGGTCAGACCGCTCCTCGAGCTGGGTCACCGCCTCGGCGACGGCGTTGAGCCGGCCGGCGTTGTCGCGCAGGGATCGCAGCAGCGGTACGGCTTCGGCGGTCAGGGCGGCGGTCTCGACGATCACGTCGCCGAGCTCGACCATGTCCGGCTGGAAGCGGCGCTGGTCGAACAGGGTGATCGCCTTGGCGGTCTTGTGCATCTGGTCGATGGCGTCATCCATGGAGCCGATCAGGCTGCGGATGTCGCTGCGGTCGAAGGGGGTGATGAAGGTGCGCCGCACCGCCAGCAACACCTCGCGGGCGATCTCGTCGGCCTCGTTTTCATGATGGGCGATGGCCGCGCACTGGGCGGGCACGGCGTCACCGCCGTCGAGCAGGATGCGCAGGGCGCCGGCGCCCGCGCAGAGGGTCTGGCTGTGGGCCTCGAACAGGCCAAAGAAACGATCTTCCTTCGGCAGTAAGGCCTGAAACCATCTGAGCATTTGACAGCCTTCGCAGGGATATGGGCGGCAAGGTCGCCGCTTTCGTACGCCGCCGATCTGATTCGGACATTAATTTGTACGATGACGGACGGTATTGGGGCCCAGGCGCCACGGCGCGATGCGACCAGATGACACCCAACGCGGGACCCTCGGCGGGGGATAACAGGCGGTCTTGCGCATTAGGCGGCGCGAGGATGCGATTGCGCTTGCCCCCGGCGGATAAGCCGGGCCGCATGGGGGCGACGATCACTCCATCGGCTCGACCCATGCGATCTGCAACCCTCGGCGGCGTGCGATACGGTTTTGACGACCTGAAGACCCTGCTCGCCCGGGCGACGCCCGCGCGCTCGGGAGACGACCTGGCGGGGGTCGGCGCCGCCAGCAACGTTGAACGCGTCGCCGCGCGCCACGCCCTCGCCGACGTTCCTCTGACCGACTTCCTGAGCGAGACCGTGGTCGCCTACGAGACGGACGAGGTCACCCGGCTGATCGTCGACACCCACGACGCAGACGCCTTTGCGCCCGTCCGCCATCTGACGGTCGGGGGCTTGCGCGACTGGCTGCTGTCCGAGGCGGCGTCGCCAGACGTGCTGGCCGCCGTCGGGGCCGGGTTGACGCCGGAGATGGTCGCGGCGGTCAGCAAGCTGATGCGCAACCAGGACCTGATCGCCGTCGCCCGCAAGCGGGGGGTGGTCACCGCCTTTCGCACCACCGTTGGCCTGGCCGGTCGGCTGGCCATACGCCTGCAGCCCAACCACCCCACCGACGATCCGGCCGGCGTCGCCGCCTCGATCATCGACGGCCTGCTCTATGGTTGCGGCGACGCGATGATCGGGATCAATCCGGCCAGCGACAACCTGGACGCCGCCTGCGCCCTGCTGCGGCTGATCGACGACGTGCGGCTGCGCCACGGCATCCCCACGCAAAGCTGCGTGCTGTCCCACATCACCACCACCATCGAGGCCATCGATCGTGGCGCGCCGGTGGACCTGGTCTTCCAGTCCATCGCCGGGACCGAGGCGGCCAACCGCGGCTTCGGGATCGACCTGGCCCTGCTGGCGGAAGGACGGGCGGCGGCGGCGTCCCTGGGGCGGGGGACCGTGGGCGACCAGGTCTGCTATTTCGAGACCGGCCAGGGCTCGGCCCTTTCGGCGGACGCCCACCACGGGGTCGACCAGCAGACCCTGGAGGCGCGGGCCTATGGGGTGGCGCGGGCCTTCGATCCCTTCCTGGTCAACACCGTGGTCGGCTTCATCGGGCCGGAATACCTTTATGACGGCAAGCAGATCATCCGGGCCGGGCTGGAGGACCACTTCTGCGGCAAGCTCCTCGGCCTGCCGATGGG
>PLSW01000046.1 GCA_003165275.1 Caulobacteraceae bacterium | reverse complement strand
CGACCGTGTCGAAGGACGCACAGGCGGCGATGCAGGTCCTACCGAGCCGCCCCTCACGCCGGCGGCGTCGCCAGCAGCGTCATTCCCGCCCGGGCGCTCCCGGGGTCGCTCACCGCCAGGCCGGCGCTGGGGGCCGGGTCCGCGCCGCTGAAGCCGGCGGCCATGTACTGGGTCAGCAACTGGGGGTTGGGGCCCGCGGCCTGGCTGGAGATGAACGACGCGCCGGAGGTCTCGTTGACGGTGACCGAGGCGGTGGCGTTGGCGGCCTGTTTGGTGAGGTCGTGGCCGGCGGCGGTGACGGCGTAGGTGTCGCCGTTGGTCAGGTGCGAGAGGGCGCTGGCGTTCACCTCGACGGACCAGGTTCCGTCGGCGGCGACCACGCCGGTATAGCCGGCGTTGTTCAGGGTGAGGGTCACCGCCTGGCCGGCGAAGGCGCCGGTGCTGGTCCCGGTGATCTGGATCCCCGAGGCGATCTCGGCGGCGTCGATGGAGCCGTCGCCGTCGATGGTGTTGAACGTCAGGGTGACCGACTTGTCGACCGTGACCGTGCTCGTCGTCGTCGCCAGGTCGCCCAGGGCGTCGGTGACGTTGGCGGTGATCTGGTAGCTGGCGTGGTCGGTGAGGCCGGCCAGGCCCGCCGCGCCGATGACCAGCTGCCAGCCGCCGCCGGTCAGCACCTTGGTGACGTAGGCCTGGTTGTTCAGCATCACGGTGACGGTCTGGCCGACGACGTTGGACAGGTCCGCGTCCCCGGCGGACCCATAGATGAACACGCCCGAAGTGATGTCGGCGGCGGTGAGGTAGCCGGTCCCGTCGACGGGCGTGATGGTCACGGTCGCCGCGCCCGCGGCCGGGGTTCCGCCGAGGGCGCCGACAAAGGCGTAGTCGCCGTCGGCGAGGTCGGCGCCGTCGGTGACGGTGAAGGTCTCGGTGGCGTCCCCCGTGGCGCTGACCTGCCAGTGGGTGGCGTCGACCTGGGTCAGGGTCGCGCCCGCGCCATAGCCGACGAAGTCGATGGCGTCGTGCAGGGCGCCGCCGCCGGCCACGGTGTGCAGGCCGGTGAAGCTGTCGCCGGCCAGCTGGCCCGGCTGGAAGACGAAGGTGGTGGAATGGCCCGCGGCGGCGGTGAAACTGTCCCCGCCCCCCGCCTGGCCGTAGGTGTAGTAGCTCGTCCCGCCGCCCGTTGCGGTGTCGGCTTCCGTCTGCAGGACCCAGTCGGCGTTGTAGGTGTCGAAGCGGGTGGCGAGGCCGGCGTAATCGACCACGGTCGTGATGGTGGCGCCGGTCTGGGTCCAGCCGCCGTCGAAGGACTGGGTGACGGTCTGGTCGCCGCTCACGGTGACGATGGTGGCGCCGGTCTGGGTCCAGGCCCCGTCGAAGACCTGGGTCTCGGTGGTGGATCCGTCGACGCTGACGATGGTGGCGCCGGTCTGGTTCCAGGCCCCGTCGAAGGTCTGGGTCTCGGTGGTGGATCCGTCGACGGTGGTGACGGTGGCGCCGGTCTGGGTCCAGCTTCCGTCGAAGGTCTGCACGACGGTCACGCCGGCGCTGGGCTGGGTGGTGGAGGTGGCGCCGGTCATCACCCAGGCGCCGTTGAAGTCCTGCGACGTGACCGCGCCGCCGCCGAGATCGGTGGTGATGTTGGCCGAGGTCTGCACCCAGGCGCCGGCGAACTGCTGGGTCTGGGTGACCGCCCCGCTGACCTGGGTGACGGATTCGGTGGTCAGGTTGCGGTTGGCGTCCTCGTTGTAGACGATGGTCTCGCCGCCGCTCACCTGGCTGAAGCTGGCGCCGGTGGTGTTGCCGTCGCCGTCGAACCGCACCACGTTGCTGAAGCCGCCGCCCGCGGACTGCAGTTCGGAGGCGTATTCCGTGCCCGAGGCGTCAGTGAAGGTGACGTCGGTGTAGCCGCCGACTTGGTCGGTGGACGACTCGACGCTGACCAGGGCGCCGGCCGGGTTGTAGGTCTTGATGGTGAACCCGCCGGAGCCGCTGGTGGTGACCGTGGTGTCCGACTGGACGACGACGGGGGGCTGGCCTCGACGACGACGTCGATGTCCACCAGCTGGGTGACACTGGCGCCGTCGCCGTTGGTGACGGTGACCTGGGCGACCGCCGAGCCGGCGAAGCCCGCCGCCGGGGTGAAATCGAGGGTGTTGTCCGCCTCGTCCAGGGTGAGCGTCCCCGCCCCGGCGGATCCGCTGGCCAGGCTGGCGGCGGTGACCGTCAGGGCCGTGCCGGAGCTGTCGGTGACCAGGCCGGTCAGTGGCCCGTAAACGCTCAGTCCGCTCAGGGCGATGGTGATCTCGCCGCCGTCGACGGCGGTCAGGGTCGGCGCGGCGCCGGCGGTCGGGGGCGCCGGCGGCGGGCCGACGCTCAGGGCCGACGGGGAAGGGCTCGGGGTCGCCATGACGCCTCCGTTCCTGGGCGGCCCGGAGCGCGGGCGAGACCCTGCGGTTAGCTGAGGCGAAAGGTTAACATGGCGCGGCCGCTACTGGCCATGGGTCACCCGCGAATTGCGGACCCCCGCAATTCAACCGGCCCCTAGGAAGGGCGGCCACCCCCGCGGGTGACCGCCGTCTTCGTTCGGTCCGCCAGGTCCCGAGGGGCTAGACCCCCTGGAAGCTGGCGAAGTTATAGGCCCAGGGCGTCGAGCCGTCGGTGGTGATGACGCCCACCAATGTGCCGCCGCCGGTGAAGTTGCCGTTGGCGCTGTAGTAGAGTTCGCCGCTGTCCTGCTCGTAGAGGAAGCCCCCGTGCCCGCCGGTGGTCAAGGTGGTGGCGTGGCGGATGGCGGAGGTGGCGACCGCCTCGATGTTCACCCCGTTGGTCAGGGAGGAGACATCGTAGACGTTGCCGGTGAGGGTCGAGCTGCCGGAGATGTCCAGGCCGATCTTGTTGCCGTCCGCCTGGTCGAAGTTCATGACCGTGGTGAAGTTGCCCACCGAATTCTGGTCGAAGACGAAGATGTCCGCCGCCGCGTGGCCGGTGACCTGGTTGACCCCGCCGCCGGCGTCGATCATCGCCGCCCCGCCGGAACTGACGGTGATGAAGTCGTTGCCGGCCTTGCCGAAGACGGTTTCGACGTTGGACACCGAGACGTGGTTGGTGGAGGCGTTCAGGGTCAGGGTGTCGTTGCCGGCGCCGAGGTCCACCGAGCCGGTGATCATCGGCGCAGCAAGGGTGATATTGTCCACCCCCGAGCCGCCGGTGATCGTCTCCACATTGGCCACCGTGGCGGTGTTGGCGAAGTTGCCGAAGGTGAGGGTGTCATTGCCCAGGCCCAGGTCGATGGAGGCGTTGGAGGCCGCCGCGCCCAGGGTGATGGTGTCCGCCGCCGTGCCGCCGATGATGGTCTCGACATTGGAGATCGTGCCGGTGTTAGCGACGCCGTTGGCCAGGGTCAGGCTGTCCAGGCCGCCGCCCAGGTCGACCTGCATGCCGGTGGTCAGGGCGTTGAGCAGGGTGACGTTGTCGGCGCCGGAGCCGCCGGTGATGGTCTCGACGTTGTTGACCGTCAAGGTGTTGGCGAAATTGCCCAGGGTCAGGGTGTCGGAGCCCACGCCCAGGTCGATGCTCGCGTTGGAGGTCCCCGCGCCGAGGGTGATGGTGTCGGCGCCGGTGCCGCCCAGCAGGGTCTCCACATTGGAGACGGTGGCCGAGTTGGTCCCGTCCTTCAGGGTCAGGGTGTCGAGGCCGGCGCCCAGGTCGATGGAGCCGCCGGCGATGTTGGTGCCCAGGGTGATGTGATCGGCTCCGGAGCCGCCGACGATGGTCTCGGTGTTGGAGATGGTGCCGGTGTTGGCCACGTTGGCCAGGGTCAGCTTGTCATTGCCGGCGCCCAGATCCACCGACATGCCGGTGGTCAGGGCGGTGTCGAGGGTGACGTTGTCCGCCCCCGTGCCGCCGGTGATGGTCTCCACATTGCTGACCGTGGCGGTGTTGGTGAAGGCGCCGAAGGTCAGGGTGTCATTGCCCGAGCCCAGGTCGATGGAGGCGTTGGAGGCCGCCGCGCCCAGGGTGATGGAGTCGGCCCCGGTGCCGCCGATGATGGTCTCGACGTTGGAGATGGTGCCGGTGTTGGCCACGTTG
>PLSW01000343.1 GCA_003165275.1 Caulobacteraceae bacterium | reverse complement strand
GGCGATGTTCGTGCTGGCGTTCTAGCGGGTAAGATTATTGAATCATTCAATAAAATCGTCACCCCCGGGCTTGTCCCGGGGGCAAGGGATCACGAACAGGACGCGTTGAGCCCTCCGTGCGACGACTTCACCGCCTGTGTTCCCTCGCCCCCGGGACAAGCCCGGGGGTGACGGGGGTAAGGAACCGCAGGCCGCGCCGATCTGGCCCGACCTTGCTCCAGGATCGGGGCCCTACCGATCGTCGTCGTCCATCCAGTCCAGGGTCCGCGCCACGGCCTTCTTCCATTTTCGAAAGGCCCGCTCCCGCTCCGCGGCCGGCATGGCGGGGGTCCAGGTGGCCGTCGCCCGCCAGTTGGCGCGCAGGCTGGCCAGGTCCGGCCAGTAGCCGACGGCGAGCCCGGCGGCGTAGGCGGCGCCCAGGCAGGTGGTCTCCGCCACCACCGGCCGAACCACCGGCACGTCAAGGACATCGGCCTGGATCTGCATGAGCAGGCTATTGTCGGTCATGCCGCCGTCGGCCTTGAGGGTGGTCAGGGCCACGCCCGAATCGGCGGTCATGGCGTCGACCACTTCGCGCACCTGCCAGGCCGTCGCCTCCAGCGCCGCCCGGGCGATGTGGGCCTTGGTGTTGTAGGCGGTCAGCCCCGCGATCACCCCCCGGGCGTCCGGTCGCCAATAGGGGGCGAACAGGCCGGAGAAGGCGGGCACGAAATAGCAGCCGCCGTTGTCCGGGACCGACCGGGCCAGGGCCTCGATGTCCGCGGCGTTCTGGATGAGACCGAGGTTGTCCCTCAGCCACTGCACCAGCGAGCCGGCCACGGCGATCGACCCCTCCAGGGCGTAGACCGCCTTTTGCTCGCCGATCCGATAGGCCGCCGTGGTCAGCAGCCCGTTCTTCGAGGCCACCGGGGTCTCGCCGGTGTTGACCAGCAGGAAGCCGCCGGTGCCGTAGGTGCACTTGCCCTCGCCGATCTCGAAACAGGTCTGGCCGAACAGAGCCGCCTGCTGGTCCCCAAGGGCCGAGGCGAGGGGAACCCCGGCCAGCACCCCGCCGGCCTCGCCGTAGACCTCGGACGACGAGCGGATTTCCGGCAGCATGGCGCGGGGAACGCCCATGGCGCCGAGGATGTGCGCGTCCCAGTCCAGGCTCGCCAGGTCCATCAGCGTGGTGCGGCTGGCGTTGGTCACGTCGGTGATGTGGCGCCCGGTGAGCTTCCAGATCAGCCAGCTGTCCATGGTGCCGAACAGCACGTCGCCGCGCTCCGCCGCCGCGCGGGCGCCCTCCACATGGTCGAGCAACCAGCGAATCTTGGGCCCCGAGAAATAGGTCGCCAGGGGCAGGCCGCAACGATCGCGGAACCGGTCCTGCCCGGCCTCGCCGCCCAGCTCGCGCACCAGCTGGTCGGTGCGGGTGTCCTGCCAGACGATGGCGTTGTGGATCGGCCGTCCCGTGGCCTTGTGCCACAGCACCGTGGTCTCGCGCTGGTTGGTGACCCCGACCGCCGCCAGATCCCGCGCGGTGATCTTCGCCTTGGCCAGGGCGCCGGCGACCACCGTCTGCACATTGGCCCAGATCTCCTCGGCGTCGTGCTCGACCCAGCCGGGCCGCGGGTAGATCTGCCGGTGTTCCTTCTGGTCCACCGCGACGATAGCGCCCTTCGCATCGAAGACGATGCAGCGGGACGAGGTGGTGCCCTGGTCGATGGCGGCGACATAGCGGGTCATGCGGTCAACGGTCCTTTTCGCAAGGATCCGACGGTGGCCAAAAGCGCGGCGATCCGCTCCCGCTCGTCGGTGGTCAGTTCCGGGCGCCAGATCTCGAACAGCAGCACCGCGCGGAGCTGATCGCTGTTGTTCCAGGCCTCGTGCTCGATGGAATCGTCAAAAATTAGGCATTGTCCTTCGACCCAGGGGCGCACCGCGTTGCCGACCCGGAAGCCGCAGCCCTCTGGGACGATCAGCGGCAGGTGGCAGATCAGCCGCGTATTGAACATGCCGGTGTGCGGGGGAATGCGCGCGCCCGGGCGCAAGAGTGAAAATAGGACCGCCGGGGTCTGGCCTGGAATCGCCGCCAGCGGCGCGGCGCGCATCGCCGCCATGGTCGCCGGACAGCGTGCGGCGTTCTCCGCCACCTCCGCGCCGTCCTTGATCAGGTAAAACGCACTCCAGTCGAGGTTGTCCAACAGGCCGGCGAAGTCGTTGGGGGGGCGATTCGAATTGCTGCGGACATAGGGCTCGAATGCGCGGTCATCGCTCGCGATGGCCAGCAGTTCGTCCCGTATCAATTCGGTCTTAGCCTCCAGGGCGGCCAGCCAAGGAAACTCTTCGCGCTCGTAGAACTGCCTCTGGGGGAGGCCGGGAAAATAATAGGCGGTAGGCGCCTGTAGATAGACTTCCTTCCTGCCCAGCAGAAGCTCCAGCGACTCGCCAAATCGGCCGCTGCCGGTATCGGGGTCGAATCCAGCCTTGGTCAACTCTCGCCGCAGGTGGGCCTCGAACTGCTGGCTGAACAGGGTGCATTTTGCCTTCGCGCGGTTGACCTCGGCCCGCAGGTCAAGGGGCAGGCGTTCCAGATCGGGGGCGCGGGCGACCACGGCCCGATAGTAGGCGGCGGCGGCGCGGGCATCCCCCGCCGCATCGAAATGGTCGGCCTTCATCAGCAGCGCCGGCAGATGCCCCGGATCGGCCGCCAATACCTGGTCCAGCGCGTGAAGCTGGGCTGCGACGTCCGCCACGCCGCGGCAGGCGACGGCCAGGCCGAACCAGGCGGAGGCATCGTCTGGGCGCGCGCCGACCAGCTGATCAAAGAAACGCCGCGCCTGGGGCGCATCCCCCTGGCGCAAAGCCTCGGCGCCCGCTGTCGCCAAGGGATGCTGGGGCTGCAATGTTCGCGTCACGCCTTACGTCCCTGCCAGTCTGTCCAGAACTTTATAGCCGCTGCGCGGACTCATGGCCAATCGAGCCTGGGCTTCGCTGCGGCGAGCGCCGCGGGTCCGGCGGGTTTATTTTGGCGTTGGCCGCTTCCGTGGCGTATCCTAGAAGCCACCTTTTGGGCCGCGCCGGGCCGTCGAACGTCAGCCAAGGGACCTTTTCAGCTTGATCCAGCAACCGACCGCGCGCGTATTGGAACGCCTGCAGCTGGCGAGCAGCTATCTTTTTCAGCGGCGGCCGCTCAACGCGGTTGAAGCGCTGCAGGCCTTGAAGGTCGAGGCGCCCGATGTGGTCGAGGTGCGTCGCCTGCTGGGCGTCGCCCTCCGCTTGGCAGGCGATCTGGCAGGGTCGGAGGCGGAGTTGAACGCCGCCCTCG
>PLSW01000013.1 GCA_003165275.1 Caulobacteraceae bacterium | reverse complement strand
CGGTTCGGCGGCACCGGCCTGGGCCTGGCCATCTCCCGGTCCCTGGCCCGGGCCATGGACGGCGACCTCTACGCCGACGCGACCCCGGGCGGGGGCGCGCGGTTCAGCTTCAGCGTGGTCTTGCCCCGCGCGGCGGCCGCCGCGCCCCAACCCCGGAGCCCGGCGCCGGCGAGCGCGGGGCCCAAGCAGAGCGCGGATCGCCCCACGCCCCGGATCCTGCTGGCCGAGGACCATCCCATCAACCGCCGCGTGGTCGAGTTGATCCTGGGCGGCCTGGACGTGGACCTGACCTGCGTGGAGAACGGCCAGGAGGCGGTGGACGCGTATAGGCGTCAACGCTTCGACCTGATCCTGATGGACATGNNGCCGGTGATGGACGGCCTGACCGCCATCCGCGAGATCCGCGCCCTGGAGCGCAAGGCCCGCGGCCCCGCGACCCCGATCTACGCCCTGACCGCCAACGCCATGCCCGAACACACGGAAGCCTCCCGGACGGCGGGCGCCGACGCCCACCTGACCAAGCCGATCAGCGCCCAGGCGCTGATCGGCGTGGTGGAGGCGGTGTGCTGCGCAGGTGGGGCGGACGAAAGGGCTGCGGCTTCGGGGTAGGGCCTCCCGCTCTCCTCCCCCATAAATGGGGGAGGAGAGCGGGAGGCCCTACCCCAGCCGTTCCTTCAGATGGTCCCCCACCCGCATGGCGTTGGCGACGATGGTCAGGGTGGGGTTCACGGCGCCGGCGCTGACGAAGAAGCTGGCATCGACCACATAGAGGTTGTCGACCTCGTGGGCCTTGCAGTTCGCATCCAGCACCGAGGTCGTTGGGTCATGGCCGAAGCGGGTGGTGCCGACCTGGTGGGCGGTGCCGTAGAGGGGCAGCAGGGAATCCAGCTCCAGCCGGTGCTGAGAGAACGGGTGGGCGTGATCGACGAAGCCGTCGAGAGCCGAATGCAGGGTCTTCACCAGCCGCTCGTGGCCGTCGAGATTGTTGTGGGTGTAGTCGAGATTGATCCGCCCGTCGGCGCCCAGGCGCACGCGATTCTCCGGCAAGGGCAGGTCCTCGGAGATGACCAGGAAGCTCAGGAGCCGCTCGGCGACGGCGTTGGTGAAGATGTCCGGGACCAGGGCCGGGGGCAGCCAGTCGGAGACCTGACCCTCCAGGGTCTTGCCGGACATGTATTCCAGAAGCTGGATGTGACCCATGGGGAAGTCGAATCCGCCGTTCGGGTCCTTCCAGTAGAAGTCGTTCACCGCCAGGGTCTTGGGGAAGGTGGAATCCAGGGGCCCGGCGGTCAGGGAGACCATGGCCGTCAGGGTGTGGAAGGCGTAGTTGCGCCCCACCTGGTCGGAGCCGTTGGCCACGCCGTTCGGGTGGGCGGGATTGTTTGAGGCCAGCAGGATGCAGGCGGTGTTCACCGCGCCGGCCGCCAGCACCACCAGATCGCCGGTCCAGCGTTCCTCGCCCTGGGCGGTTTCGCAGACCACCTCGGTGACCGTTCGCCCAGAGGCGTCGGTTTCCAGCTTCATCACCTTTCGGCCGGTCAGAAGGGTGATGTTGGGCAGGCCCAGCAACGGCTCGACGGCGAGGGAGCGGGCGTCGGACTTGGCCTTCAGCAGGCAGGGATAGCCGCCGCAGGTCTTGCAGCGGATGCAGGCCGAGGTCACTGGATGGCCCTCGTCGAGATTGACCCCCAACGGCAGGTGGAAGGGCCGCCAGCCCTGGTCCTCGAAATGGGTCTGCAGGCGGGCGATGCCGGGATCGTGGGTGATCGGCGGATAGGCGTAGGCCGGCTCGTCGCCAACCTCGGTGGGATCGATCCCCCGGGCGCCGTGTACCCGCCACAGGGTCTCGGCCTCAGCGTAGTAGGGGGCGAGATCGGCCAGCCTGATCGGCCATTCGGGGGAGACGCCCCCGGAATGCCGGATCTCCTCGAAATCCCCCTTTCGCAGGCGCATCAGGGCCGCGCCGTAGAAGGTGGTGTTGCCGCCGACCCAGTAGTGGGTGTTGGGGATGAAGGGCTTTCCGGCCTTGTCGTACCAGTGCTCCTTGGTGCGGTACTTGCGGTCGATGAAGACGGTCTTGGGGTCCCAGTTGGCGGCCTCCCGGGGCAGGTGCTCGCCCCGCTCCAGGATCAGGATTGTCTTGCCGGTGGCCGCCATGCGCTGGGCCAGCGTTCCCCCGCCGGCGCCGCTGCCGACGATGATGATGTCGAAATGGTTGGCCAAGCCGCTAGTCCCCCAGGTGATATTTCTTCGAACCCGCCCCGATGATGGCGCGCACCAGCGGTCCGGGCAGGGCGCGCATGAGCAGGACCGACAGCTTGTTGTGCCAGCCGGGGATCACCACCAGCCGGCCGCCCTCGGCGCCGGCGATGGCGGCCTCGGCCACGGCCTGCGCCGACTGCCAGAAGAGGCGGGGGGCCGCGTCCATCACCGCCTGCACCCCAGCCTTTTCGCCGAACTCGGTCTTGGTGAACCCGGGACAGACTACGGTCGCGCGCAGGCCCTTGGCCCGGTATTCCGCGTCCAGGGCCTGGGTGAAGCTCACCGCCAGGGACTTGGCGCCCGGATAGAGGCTGTTGCCGGCCACCCCGGGGGAAAAGGCCGCCAGGGAGCCGATATTGATGATCGTGCCGCCGCCCCGCTCGATCATCCCCGGCAGGACGCCGTAGGCCAGGCCGCAGGGGGTGACCACCAGGGTCATGAGGAAGTCCCGCTGGCGCTCCCAGGGCACGCCCAGGAAGCTCTGCGGAATGCCGAAGCCGGCGTTGTTGACCAGCACGTCGACCACCCGGCCGGCCGCCGCGATGGCCGCCAGCACCGGCTCTTGGGCCTCGGATACTGACAGGTCCGCGGGGATGACCAGGGCCACTATCCCATGACGGGCGGAAAGCTCGGCGGCGAGGGCGTCCAGGCGATCCTTGCGGCGGGCGACCAGGGCCAGGTCGTAGCCCCGCGCGGCGTAGGCCCGGGCGAAGGCCTCGCCCAGCCCCGACGAGGCCCCGGTCACCAGGGCCAGGGGACGGCGGCCCGGGTCGTTGACCCTGCGGCGCTTGGCCTCAGCCGCGGACGACGTCATCGCTGGTATTGAATCTTTCGAGGGCTTCGCACGAATTGCAGCTTGTGCGCCTCGCGCTCCGCCGTCAAACGACGATGGGCTGGGCAGCCGGGGCGACGCGTATCGAGGGGTCGGTCGACGCATGCCAGTGGATTTGCCCGCCACCCTGACCCAGGCCACGGTCCAGATCGAACAGGCGCAGCCGGACGGCTCGCACATCGTCGGCACCGGCTTCCTGGTCGACGATCCCACCCCCGACGGCAAGAAGCGCACGGTCCTGGTCACCGCCAACCACGTGCTGGAGCGGATGACTCAGGGCGAGGCCCATATCGGCTATCGCATCCAGGGCAAGGACGGGGCCTGGTCGTACGATCCCGAGCCGATCGTCATTCGCCGGGGCAAGGCGGAGCTTTGGACCCATCATCCCGCCCGGGACGTGGCGGCCATCGTCGTTGCGGCGCCGGCGGCCTTCGCCAAGGCGGCCATTCCCCTGGCCTGGCTGGCGGGGGACGACACCTTCACCCGCTACGGCGTCGGCCAGGGCGCCGAAATGATGGTGCTGGGCTATCCGCAGGGGCTGTCGGCCAACAGCGCCGGCTTTCCGATCCTGCGCTCGGGACGGGTGGCCTCGCCCATCGAGCGGGCGGCGCTGTCGCCCACCTTCCTGCTGGATTTCCGCGTGTTTCCCGGCAATTCGGGCGGGCCGGTGTTCATCGCCGACGCCGGCCGACGCCGACAGGAGGGGGCCGACGCCGAAGACGTGGAGTTCGTCGCCGGCATCCTCACGCAGCAGGTGGAGCTGAACGACCAGCGGCTGGAGATCGGCATCGTCACCGAGGCCTGTTTCGTGCGCGAGACCATCAGCCAGCTGGACAGGGCGGTGAAGGGTTCCGCGGCGCCCGTCGCGCCGGCGGGCCATCCGCCGCTGGCGCCGACCACCGATGCGGTGGCCCGTGTGGGTCGGCCGGTGGCGGACTGAGCGGAGGTGCAGCGGGGCCTCGGCCTTGGCCCGGGCGGGAAATGCCGCATGACGAGGGTGCGTCGCCGCGTCCCCTCGCGGGAGGAGGCTGTCCTTGCTCCCACCAGCAACCCCGGTTGCTGGCTGTCCCTAAAACCCTTGGTCAGATAGGAGCTCCGGCCAAACGCCGGAGCAAACTCGCCACCAAGGCTTGAGGGCGCGGCTGTTTCAGCGAGGGTGGGCGATAGCTCTCCGCGATTAGACTCGCCCCCGCAGCGCCTCAGCGCCAGAATGCCTCCCAACAAAAGCACCCCGTCCGGAGGAACCCGCCCATGGCCCAGACCAACCGCCAAATCGTCCTCGACCACCTGCCGCAGGGCCGGCTGACGCCCTCGACCTTTCGCCAGACCGAGAGCGCCGTGCCGACCCCCGGCGAGGGCGACGTGCTGCTGCGCACCCTCTATGTCTCTCTGGACGCGGCGAACCGGGCCTGGATGCAGGGGGCGACCTATCGGGCGGCCCTGGCGGCGGGAGACGTGATGGCCGGCGGCGCCCTGGCCGAGGTCGTTCAGTCCAACAGCCCCGATCTCGCCCCCGGAGACCGGGTGTTCGCCGACACCGGCTGGCAGGACTATGCGGTGCTGAAGGCCAAGCATCTGCACAAGCTGCCCGCCCTGGAGCCGGTGACGCATCTGCTCAGCGTCTATGGGGTGGCGGGGCTGACCGCCTATTTCGGCCTGCTGGAGTGCGGCCAGCCGAGGGCCGGCGAGACGGTCGTGGTGTCGGCGGCGGCGGGGTCGGTGGGCTCCATCGTCGGCCAGATCGCCAAGATCAAGGGCTGCCGAACCGTGGGGATCGCCGGCGGGGCGGCCAAGTGCGACCTGCTGGTCCGTGAACTCGGCTTCGACGCGGCGGTGGACTACAAGGCCGATGGCCTACGCCGGGCCCTGCGGGGCGCCTGCCCGGACGGGATCGACGTCTATTTCGACAATGTCGGCGGCGACGTGTTCGAGGCCTGCCTTTTCAACATGAAGACCCACGGCCGCATCGCCTGCTGCGGCGCGGTCTCCCAGTACGACGGCGACGCCCCGGCGCACGGGCCGCGGGGTGTTCCGGGGCTGATCGTCACCAAGCGGCTGACCTTGCGCGGTTTCATCGTCTCCGACTTCGACGCGCACCGCGACGCGGCCCTGGCCGAGCTGAAGGGGTGGGTGGAGTCGGGCCAGCTCAAGGTGCGCGAAGACGTCATCGCCGGCCTGGAGAACCTGCCCGCCGCCCTGATCGGCCTCCTCGCCGGGGAGAACATCGGCAAGCGGATGGTGAAGGTGGCGTAGGGGGGCTTTGCAGCACTCCCTATTTTCCCTCATGGCCCGGCCATGACGGCGGTTAGCGGGGTGTGCGAACGCCCTACCGGTGCGCCGCCGCCGCCAGGGCCTTGCGGCGCTTGGGGTCCATCTGCAGCAGCGGCTTGATCGCGTCGGTGGCGAAGAGGGCGATGGCGGCGTTGCGCCAGGCGCTGATCTTCGGGGAGCGGATGGCCTTGGCCATGTAGTAGGCCGCGAAGGTGGCGCTGAAGATGTGGATCCGCGAGACGTCGGCGAGCCAGGTCGCCGCGTGGTGGTTCTTGCGGAAGATGGCCGAGCCGAGGGCGCCCATCTTCAGCACCAGAAGGCCGCCGAACACCTCGAAGGCTAGGCTGCCGGGGCGGATGGGTTTGCGCAGATGGGCCGGGTGAACCGGCGCCGGGACGGGGACGTCCGGGACGATGGATTCGTGCAGGGGCAGGTTGGGATCGGCCAGGGGCGGAACGCCGTCCGCCGAGGGCGGCGCGGGCGCGGGAATGGCCGGGGTCGCCGGCGCGCCCTGGGGGTGGATGGCGTCGTGGCGGCGTTTTTCTTCCAGCAGGATCTGTTCGACCAGCAGGCCAACACCGATGCCGACCAGATTGGGGTGGTTGCGGCAGATCTCGGCGATGGTCTCGATGATCGCCCGGCCGGTGTGGCCATGGGTCTGCATCCGATCCTGGAAGACCTTGTGCGCCAGGTCGGCGGCCTTGGCCAGCTCCGTGCCGGCAAGCGATCCGATGCGTTCGACGATGCCCGGCATGATCTCTACCCAAATCCCCGCGGGGACATTGCCTTAAGATTTAGTGTCCGGCGAGCCCTTCCGCCACCGGATGCGCGGTTTGCGCGAATTGCGCCATTCGGGACACGGCCGCGCTTGGCGAGCTAAGCCTTGAGCAGGGCGTCCTTCCCAGAAAGCATGAGGGCGTGGAAGCGTTCCCCCATGCGCCGGTAGCCGTCCGTATTGGGGTGAAGGTCGTCGGGGAGGTCGGCGGCGTCGGCCTCGCCGAAGAGGGCGAGACCCGAGAGATAGCGCACCCGATCGTCGCCCATGGCCTGGCGGATCTCCACCGCCTGGGCCAGCAGGTCGCGCATCCGGGTAAGGGCAAGGCCGCCGTTATCCCCCGTGTCTTCCCGGCCCGGTGAGTAGATCGGCGAGACCACGGCGATGGGGGTGCGGGCATGGCGCTCGCGGATGATGGCCAGCATGGCGTGGGCGGAATCCAGGAAGGTGCGCTCGCGCAAGGCCCCGTCCGGCCAGACGTTGATGCCGAGCTTGAGGACGATGGCGTCGGCGTCCTGGTCGCGCAGGATGCGGGCGGCAAGGCCGCTGAGCAGGCAGGAGCCGCCCCAGCCGAGATTGAGGTGGCGCAGGCCGGCCAGGTTCGCCGCCACCGCCGGCCAGCCCGCCGAAGCGCCGGCGGCCTCCATGCCGTGGGTGATGGAGCTGCCGTGGAAGACGATCCGCGGGCGCGGGTCGGGCCAGGGGGAATGGCTCGCGCCGGCGTCGATGGCGAGGCCGGTGATGGAGACGGTGGCGGCCTGGGGCAGCCACAGCTCGATGAGTTTCTCGCCCGCCGGGAGGTCCTCGAAGGCCAGCTGCGCGGCCTCGTCGCCGCTGAGGGTTCCCTCCGGGTCGATCAGGGCGCCGCCGTCGGCGACGGCGCGCCGGGCAAGGGCGCCGTCGATGTAGAGGTCGTAGAGGCCCCGCGGTTCGAAGGCCGGCGGCGTCGGCGGCACCAGGCGCTGGTTGACCGACAGGACGAGGCGGCGGCTGTCCGTTTTGAACCGCAGGCGGACCCCGGCCGCCGCGCTGGCGACCCAGCGGTTGAATGGATCGTACAGCGGCGCCTCGGCGGCGGGGATGCGCAGGGGCTGGAGGGAGCCGGGCCGGCGGCGCAGATCCACTTGCCCGTCCAGGAGCGGCGCGATCTCATCGAGGGCGAGGGTCTGCATCGGCGGCGCTCCAGTCTGGGTTTTGCCGATCACTCTTACGCGCGTCGACGCCACGTCAATCGCCCTTGCGGCTGGCGCGGGGCGTGATGGCGGTCCAGGATCGCGAAAAAAAGGGGAGCGAGCCGGATGCCGACATTCCAGACCATCGCCGTGCCGGGCGGCGCCTTGCGCGCCGCCGTGGAGGGTCAGGGGCCCCTGGTGGTCCTGGTCCACGGCTTTCCGGAGTCCTGGTATTCCTGGCGCCACCAGCTGGCGCCGATCGCCGCGGCGGGCTTCACCGCCTGCGCCATCGATGTGCGCGGCTATGGGGGCTCGATGAAGCCGCATCCCGTGGACGCCTACGCGATGGAGGCGATGATCGGCGACGTCGCCGGGGTGATCGAGGCGCTCAGCCCGGACAGCCCGGCGATCCTCATCGGCCACGACTGGGGCGCGCCCATCGTCTGGAACTCGGCCCTGGTGCGGCCGGACCGGGTGCGGGCGGTGGCCGGCCTGTCGGTGCCCTATCTGGGCGTGCCGAAGGTCTCGTTCATGGATGTGATCAACGCGGTGTTCACCAGCCAGGGCAAGTTCTTCTACCAGGCCTATTTCCAGGCGGAGGGAGTGGCCGAGGCGGAGATGGAGGCCGATGTGCGCACCGCCCTGCGCAAGTTCTACTACGCCATCTGCGGCGACGCGCCGGACGGGACCTGGCCGACAAACAAGACCACAGAAAACACCCTGTTGGACGGGCTGGTGGATCCCGATCCCTTCCCCGCCTGGCTGACCCCCGCCGACATCGACTATTTCACCGGCGAATTCGAGGCCTCCGGCTTTCGCGGGCCGATCAACCGCTACCGCAACCACGACCGGGACTTCGCCTATCTCTCGGGGTTCGCCGGCCGCAGGATCGAGCAGCCGGCCCTGTTCATCGGCGGCGAGCGCGACCTGGTGCTGAGCATGCTCGGCCGGGGCGACCTGGTGGCGATGATGAAGGCCGAGATGACCGACCTGCGCGGCGCCGACATCCTGCCCGGCTGCGGCCACTGGACCCAGCAGGAGCGGCCGGATGCGGTGAACGCGCGACTGCTGGCCTGGCTGAAGGGGCTGTAGCGCGGCCTTTGGCCGGATCGAACCGCGCCCCATGGCTACGGTCCGCGCCTTAAGCCGACCGGCGCGCTGAAGCCCCCGCGGCGGCGCGCCGCCGCGGGGGCTTCAGCGGCGCCGTCCTAGAACGGGAAGCTGAACTTAAAGCGCGCGCCGTTCCGGGTGTAGGTCTGACCGAACTCGCCCGAATAGGCGAGGCTGAAGCTGTAGGCGCCGGCCTTGATGATATCGAGCCCGCCCTCGACGGTGGCGGCGGTTTTGTCGACCCGGGTGGTGATCGTGTAGGTTCCGGCCGCGGGGATGGAGCCGACGAAGCTGACCGGGAGGGCGAAGGTGGCGTCGGGCCGCAGGGCGGCGCCGGCGGTCAGCCAAGGACGCAGCACGGTTCCGTCGCCCTGGTGATAGTCGTAGCCGAACTCGATCGCCGGCTTGGCCGCGAAGCTGGTGTGATCGGCCCCGTCCGACTTGGAGCCGATGGCGCCGGCGCCCACTTCGGTGAAGCCGCCCAACCTGTCGTAGTTGAGGATCAAATCGAGGGTCGGCTTGGCGTAGAAGCCGCCGCCCTCGAACAGCCAGGCGCCCCGGGCGTCGATGGTCACGAAGGCGGCGCTCAGGTTGGCGGTCACGCCGTAGGGCGCGAGCACGTCGATCTGACGCATGGCGCCGAAATGACCGCCGCCGCCCGACACCGCCAGCGCCGCCAGCCCCGGGCCCGACTGCCACTTCAGCACCACCGCGCCGGTGTAGAGGTCGCCGGAGATGTTGGCCGGAATCCCCCGCTCGCTGGTGGCTTCGTGGTCCCAGCCGAGGCTGACGCCGGCGAAGAGGTTCGGCGCGATCTTGCGCTGGATCCCGGTCGCCAGCTGCTGGCTGTCGTCGGTGAAGCCGAAGTCCGTGCTCGTGGTCGCCCGGTTCAGGCTCTTGTTGCTGGCCTTGGCCCAGGCGCAGCCGGTCTCGGTGATCGCCGAATAGGTGGTGTCGGCGGTCTTGCAGCTCATGACGTTGGCCGCGGTGTCTTCGCCGGCGAACATCGTCGCCTGGTAGGGGGCGAGGTAGGGCTCCGGCGACAGCCAGTCGATGGACTGGCGATAGACGCCGATGTTCTGCTCCTCGCCGAGGAAGAGCAGCAGGTCGTTCAGGGCCGAGGCGCCGCCCACATCCAGGGTGTGGTCGAAGAACCGGCCCATGGCCTGGGCGTTGGGCCGGGTCAGCGGGCTCTCGAAGTGGGGGGTCAGGTCGATCTGGATGTTGTCGCCGGACACCGTCGGCGTGAAGGTCAGGGCCAGGGTTCCCGGCGCGACCGCGCCGTTGACCGACGCCCCGCCGGTGGTGGTGATCAGGGTGATCGGCTGGTCGTCCTGCAGCTTGAGCAGGGTGATGTCGACCGTGCCGCCGAGGGCCGCCGTGCCGCCGGTGATGTTCAGCCGGTCGGAGGGGTAGGGGCCGTAGCTCAGGTCGACCACCATGTGACCGGTGGCGGTCTGCACGAAGCTGCCGGTTTCCGCGGTGGTCTGGGCCGCCGTCAGGTCCTGGCTGAGCATCGGCGCGCTGGCGCCGATCTGGAAGACGCCGTCGTTGGTGAACAGACCCGTGCCCGCGCCCAGGAGCAGCGACGGCCCGACCTCGAAGAAGCCGCCGACGTGGTTGTGGAAGGTGTTGATCCCGCTGCCCAGGTCGACGGAGCCGAGGACCTCGCTGAAGTTGTCCACCGCCTCGTTGCCGATCCCGCCGCGCAGGGCGAAGCCGGCCAGGCCGTTGATCGGCATGATGACGCCATGGTTGACCAGGGTGTTGTTGGCCCCGTCCTGGAAGCCGATCGACGCCCCCGAGCCATCGCCGCCGATGATGTTACCGGAATTGATGGTGATGGCGATGTTCCCGGCGCCCAGGGCGCCCGAGCTGTCCGCGTAGATGGCGTAGGAGCCGGTGGAGTAGGCGTAGACATTGCCGGTCACGCCCAGGGTGATCGCCCCGCCGTGGCCCGAGCCGCCGGCGGCGCCGGAGAACAGGCCGTCGACCCAGCCGCCGCCGCCGCCCACGGACTGGGCGATGATGCCGTAGGCGCCGACGCCGGAGGCGCTGACGTCGCCGACCTGGGTGAAGCTGACCGGGCCGCCGTCGCCGGTGTTCACCGTGCCGAGGGTCAGTGTGGCGGGATCGCCGATCACCGCCCCGCCGCCGCCGCCGATGGACTGCAGCAGCACCGCATGGGAGCCGGCGCCGTAGGTGTTGATGTCGCCGGTGTTGATGAGGTTGATCGCGCCGCCGGAGCCGGTCGCGCCGCCGGTCCCGCCCAGGGCGACGCTGTAGGCGGAGACCCCGGTCATCTCGATGAGGCCGCCGCCGCCGCCGATGGACTGGACGAGGAGGCCGACGGAATGGTCGCCCTCCGTGGTGATCCCGCCGGTGAAGGTTCCGGTGACCGGACCGGCGCCGAGGCCCGATCCGCCGTTGGAGCCCAGGGACTCGACAAGGGTCACCCCGGCCGCGCCGCCGCCCTGCAGGACGACGGAGGCCAAGCCGCCGCCGCCGCCGATGCTCTGCAGCAGGCCGCCGGGGGACAGGACCCCGCTGGTGCCCAGGGCGCCGCCCTGGGTGAAGACGATCGCCCCGCCGGGCTCGTTCACGCCGCCGGCGCCGCCGAGGCCGACGGTGATATCGCCGAGCAGGGTCCCCGCCGGGATGGTCATGTCGAGCACCCCGCGGCCGCCGCCGCCGCCGATGGACTGGGCCAGCTGGCCCGGCGTGTCGGTGGCGGTTGTGGTCACCGAGCCGTTGTAGGCGCCGTTCAGATCGCCGCCCGCGTTGTTGACGCCATTGGTTCCGCCGAGGAAGACGCCGACCGGAACCTGGACCGGGGCCTGGGTGATCGTCGGGTCGTTGGAGACCGGAACCCAGACGCTGATGATGCTGATCAGCCCGCCCCCGCCGCCGATGGACTGCAGATTGCCGCCGGCGCCGTTGGCGCCCGCCGCCCCGAAGGTGCCCGTGGCGTTGATGGTCACGCCGCCGCCGCCCATGTCCGAATTGCCGGTTCCGCCGGCGGTCGCGGTGATCGCCGGCATGGGGGTGACCGTCATGCCGCCGCTGACATAGGGCACGCCCGGCAGGCCGGTGATTCCGCTGAAGTCGAGGGACAGGGAGCCGCCGCCGCCGTTGATGCTCTGGGCGACGATGGCCTGGGACCCGGCGCCGAGGACGGTGATGTCTCCGGTCTGGTTGACCGTCACATGGCCAGCGGTTCCGCCGCTTCCCCCCGTGGCCGAGCCGACGATGGCCGACAGGGCGTTGGAGATCACCAGGGTGTTGACCTCGCCGGTCAGGGCGAAGCCCATGTTGGCGTTGCCGCCGCCGCCGCCGATGGACTGGGCGAGGATGCCGTCGGCGCCCGCGCCGCGGGTGATGATCTCGCCGGAATTGGTGACCGTCACCACGCCGCTGTCGCCGCCGGAACCGCCGGAGCCGCCGACCGAGATCAGCGGCGCGTTCGCAGCGGCGTTGACGACCAGATTGGCCGCCAGGGACATGCCGCCGTTGCCGCCGCCGCCGCCGATGGACTGGGCGACGATGCCGTGGGCGCCCGCGCCGCTGGTGTCGATCAGACCGGCGTTGGTCACGGTGACATCGCCCGCGAAGTTGCCGGAGCCGCCGGAGCCGCCGAGGGCGAGGCCGGCCGTGGCGCTGTCCTGGCCCGTATAGAGGGCCGTGACCTGGATGACCGAGGAGCCGAGGCCGCCGCCGCCGCCGATGGACTGGGCGATGATGCCGTAGGCCCGGTCGCCGGTGGTGATGATGTCGCCCGTGTCCGCCGCGCCCGTGCCCTGATTGACGACGGTCACGTCGCCGGCCGAGCCGCCGGAGCCGCCGGAGCCGCCGATATCGAGCAGGAAGCTATGGGTGGTGGTCTGCGTGCCGGCGACGCCGCCGCTGATGTCCAGGACGAGGCCCGCATTGCCGCCGCCGCCGCCGACGCTTTGGGCGACGACGCCCGCGGCGTCCGCTCCGGAGGTGAAGATGTAGCCGCTGTTGTGGACGTCGACGGCCGCGCCTGTGCCGCCCGTGCCCCCGGCGCCGCCGACATTAACCGCCATGCTGTTGGAATCGTTGTTGTCATTGAGCTGCAGCCGCAGGTTCAGCACCGCGCCGCCGGCGCCGCCGCCGCCGCCGATGGACTGGGCCCGCACCCCGTAGGACTGGATCCCCTGGGTTTCGATGACGCCGGTATTGCCCACATGGACGGTGTCGGCGTCGCCGCCGCTGCCCCCGTGGCCGCCGACATTGACCACCAGACTGTTCTCGGTCGAGCTGGCGCCGCCGCCCAGGCCGATCTCAAGGTTGAGCGTCCGGGTGGACCCGCCTTCGCCGCCGCCGCCGCCGATCGACTGGGCGAGCACGCCGTCGGACAGGTCGCCGACGGTGGTGATCGTCGCGGCCGTGTCGACACTGACCGAGCCCGAGGTCGCCCCGGCGCCGCCGGCCCCGCCGACGGCGATCCCCACCGAGCCCGCGCTGTTGAAGAAGGTGTTGGCCGCCGTGCCGCCGACGCCGCCGCCGCCGCCGACGCTCTGGGCGAAAATACCGCGGGACTGGTCGCCCTGGGTTGAGAGAGTTCCGGCCGCGACCACGGTCACATTGCCGCTGGTCGCCCCCGTGCCGCCGTCCAGGCCCACGGAAATGCTACCGCTGTAGGTGTCCTTGGCGTCCTTGTCGGAGCCCTTGCCGGAGACCCCGACGGTGACAGCGCCGCTCTTGCCGCCGCCGCCGCCGATGGATTGGGCGAAGATGGCGTCGGACATCACGCCGGTGGTGCCGATCACCCCGGCCTGGGTGACGCTGACGTCGCTGGCCGTGCCGCCGGCGCCGCCCATGCGGCCGATGGAGATGTTGAGGGCGTTCTTGCTGGACAGGCCCATGGCCATGTCCAGCACGCTATTGCCGCCGCCGCCGCCGATGGACTGGGCGAAGATGCCGTCTGAGGAGACGCCGTCGGTTTCGATGATCCCGGTCTGCTGGACGGTCACGGTGGAACCGGAGCCCCCCGCGCCGATCGCGCCGCCGACGGCGAGATTCAGGGCGTTGGCGTCTTTCTCGACCGCGAAGCCGATGTTGTAGTTGGCGTCACCGCCGCCGCCGCCGACGGACAGGGCTTCCAGGCCGTCGCTGCCGACGCCGGAGGTGTAGATGTTGCCCACTTCCGACACCTTGACCGCGGCGCCGTTGCCGCCGTCGCCGCTGCCGCCGCCGACCGAGATCAGCGCCGCCACCGGGTTGTCGCCGGCCGGGGCCACCGAAGCCGCGATCGTGAAGTTCATCCCAGCCTTGCCGCCACCGCCGCCAATGCTCTCGGCGAACAGGCCTGGCGAGGCGTCGCCGAACACCCGGATGTCCGCCGCCCCAGCGGACACGCCGGGATAGCCGCGGGTCACGGTGACCGCGCCGCCGTCGCCGCCGTCAGCGCCGGTGCCGCCGACGCCGATGGCGATGGGGTTGCCGAAGGGGGCCACCGCGCCGGTGACGTCGATGCCGCCGACCCCGCCGCCGCCGCCCACCGACTGGGCGACGATGCCGCCCGCGTTGGAGTCCATATAGGTCTCGCCGGCGAAGATGGTCACCCCGCCGCTGGTCGTGGCCACGGTATTGACGAAGATGTCGCCGACGCTGGTCAGGGTGACCGCCCCTGCATTGGCGCCCGCGCCGCCATGGCCGCCGACGCCGACGGCGAAGCCGAAGCCGTCGGATTGCTTGCTCAGGGTAAGGTCGGCCGAGACGTTCAGGCCGCCGGCGCCGCCGCCGCCGCCCACCGACTGGGCGAGAATGCCGTCAGAATTTTCCCCGTCGGTGACGATCTGGCCGCTCTGGATCACCGTCACGTCGCCCGACGCATTGCCCGCGCCGCCGAAACCGCCCAGGCCGAAGGCGAGGGAGGGTGCGCTGGTCTTGGTGGAGGCGGTCACCGCGCCGGAGATGTTGATCCCCCCCGTGCCGCCGCCGCCGCCGACCGACTGAGCCAGCAGGCCGCGGGAATTGGTCCCGTCCGCCCACAGGTTGGCGAGAACGGTGGCGTTGACAACGCCCCCGGTTCCGCCCGCGCCGCCGAAGCCGCCCACGCCGGCCGACAGCGTGCCGTCCATGGCCACGCCACCGGTGATGTCGATGGCGCCGGCGCCGCCGCCGCCGCCCACCGATTGGGCGGTCACGGCGGACTTGTTGTCGCCGCTGCCGATGATGTCGATGGTCGCCAGCAGCGGCGGTTCGACGGTGACCGTGACCGCGCCGGCGTTGCCGCCGGAGCCGCCGAAGCCGCCGATCCCCAGCGCCGCCGAATAGCTGGACCCGCTGCTGGGGGCGGAGATGGAGAGCTGGCCTGAGATGTTCATGCCGCCGGAGCCGCCGCCGCCGCCGACGCTCTGGGCGAAGACGCCGTTGGAGCCGTCGGCCCGGGTCAGATTGTCCTTGGTCTGGCCGGCGCTGATGCTGCCGATGGTGGAGGCCACCCCGGTCGCCTCGACGTTGCCGGTGACCGCCAGGGTCACGTCGCCGCCGGTTCCGCCGCCACCGCCGAAGCCGCCGAGGCCGAAGCTGATTCCGGCGCTGGTCCCGCTGGTGGTGGCGTTGATCCCGCCGGTCACATTGATCCCGCCGGAGCCGCCGCCGCCGCCCACGCTTTGCGCGGTGACGCCATCGGAGCTTTCGCCGGTGGTGAAGGTGTCGCCGACCCGGGTCAGGTTGACGGTTCCGCCATTGCCGCCGCCGCCGCCGAAGCCGCCAATGCCGACGCCCAGGGTGCCGTTGGTCCCGGTGGAGGCGGCGATGTCGCCGGTGACGTTCAGGCCGCCATTGCCGCCACCGCCGCCGACGCTCTGGGCGACCACGGCCGCCGAGGCGGTCCCAACGGTGTTGTAGGTCCCGGTCACCGTGCCGGTGACCCCGCCGGCGCCGCCGCCGGAACCGCCGAAGCCGCCGACGCCGACGCCGATGGAGCCGGCCGCATTGTTCTCGATCGAGACCGAGACGCTGCCGGTCACGTCGATGCCGCCGTTGCCGCCGGCGCCGCCGAGGCTCTGCAGCTTGGCGCCATAGGCGTTGTCGCCGAAGGTGGTCACATCGCCGGTGATCGCGCCCGTCACCTGGTCGGAGCCGCCGCCGCCGCCGCCGAAGCCGCCGACGCCCACGCCCAGCACGCCGGACATGCCCGACCCGACGGACATACCGCCGGTGACATTGAAGGCGCCGTTGCCGCCGCCGCCGCCCGCGCTCTGCATCAGCACCCCATAGGCGCCCGAGCTGACCGTCACGATATTGCCGGTGTAGCTGGCGTTGACGGTCGAGCCGCCGCCGCCGCCGCCGCCGAAGCCGCCGATGCCGACGCCGATGGTGCCGGCGCCCGAGCCGCCGGCGTCGACGCTGATGCCGCCGGTGACGTTGAAGCCGCCATTGCCGCCGCCGCCGCCCAGGCTCTGATAGGTCACGCCGGAGGAATTGACCCCCAGGGTGGTGACGTCGCCGACCGTGGCGCCGGTGACCGCGCTCGCCCCGCCGCCGGAGCCGCCGAAGCCGCCGACGCCGACCATGAGGTTGCCCGCCACCGAGGAGGAGCCGGCGATGCCGCCGGAGACGTTGAAGCCGCCGTTGCCGCCGCCGCCGCCCAGGCTCTGGACGATGACGCCGGGGGCGTTGGAGCCGCCGGTGTAGATCGTGCCGGTCACGTCGCCCTGGACGATCCCGCCCGCCCCGCCGCCGCCGCCGCTGCCGCCGATGCCGACGCCGATATTGCCGGCGCCGGTCTCCGCCAGGGCGATCCCCGCCGAGACATTGAAGCCGCCGGAGCCGCCGCCGCCGCCGACGGACTGGATCACAACCGCCCCGGCCTGCGAACCGCTCGTGCTGACGTCGCTGTTGACCGTGCCGGTGACCTGGCCGCCGGTTCCGCCGCCGCCGCCGGCGCCGCCGAGGCCCACCGAGGCGCCGACCGCCGCGTCGCCGCCGACGCTGATCTGGCCGGAGACGTTGAAGCCGCCGGCGCCGCCGCCGCCGCCGACGCTCTGGATCACCACGCCGGTGGACCGGTCGCCAGTGGTGCTGACCCCGCCGCCGATGGTCCCGACCACCGTGCCGCCGGTTCCGCCGCCGCCGCCTTCGCCGCCGAGGCCCACCGCCACGCCAACGCCGGCCACCGCGGCGCCGGCCGCCGCGCCGCTGACATCCCAGCCGCCCGTGCCGCCGCCGCCGCCGACCGACTGGATCACCGCCCCGTCGGCGTTGGTCCCGCCGGTGAGGATCGGCCCGTCGAAGGCGCCGGTGGCGCTGCCGCCATTACCGCCGTTGCCGCCGGAGCCACCCATGCCCAGGCTGGCCGATACCGCCGCACCGGAGGAGCCGGTGATGGCCACCGAGACGGAATAGCCGCCGGTGCCGCCGCCGCCGCCCACAGACTGGGCCTCGAAGCCGGTCGAGTAATTGCCGGTGGTCTGGATCGAGCCGCCGCTGCCAACGTCGACGGTTCCGCCGACGCCGCCGTCACCGCCAGCGCCGCCGATGGCCACCGACAGGCTGGCTGAGAAATAGATGCCGCCGGAGGCCGAGACCGAGATCGCGCCGCCGCCGTTGCCGCCGCCGCCGCCCACCGACTGGGCGAGGAAGCCCTCGGAATTATTGCCGGTGGTCGAAATGGAGACGTCGCCGTTCGCATTGACCACGCCGCCGTAGCCGCCGCCGCCGCCGACGCCGCCGACCGCGAAGCTGGCCGAGCCAAAGGCGCCGACAGAGGCCTGGATGGCCTCGCCGCCCGAACCGCCGCCGCCGCCCACGGACTGGAGGAAGACGCCGCGGGAACGGTCGCCTGTGGTGGTGATGAGGGGGTCGATGCTCTCGGGCGAACCGCCGACCATGATCGTGGTCGGGGTGAGGGTGAGGTCCACCTCGCCGCCGTTGCCGCCCACCGCGCCGTTGCCGCCGACGGCGACCCCCGCGAAGGCGCTGCCGGAATAGCTGGCGCCGCCGTTGCCGCCGCCGCCGCCCACCGCCTGGGCGAAGATGCCGTGGGAGTCGTTCCCGGTCGTGGCGATCGAGCCCTGGTCGTAGACCTGGACGATCCCGGCGTTGCCGCCGCCGCCGCCGGAGCCGCCGATGGTGACCAGGCCGCCGCTGGTCCCGCCGTCGCCGCCGCCGCCGCCGATGGACTGGGCCTGCAGGCCGCTGGACTGATGGCCCGCGGTGCTGATCGAGCCGTTGTTGGTGACGGTCACATTGCCGCCGGCGCTGGTCGAGCTGCCGCTGCCGCCGATGGAGACCAGGCCGCCGGAATCGCCGCCGGTGCCGCCGCCGCCGCCCACCGACTGGGCGAAGACGCCGCGGGCGAGGTCGCCGTGGGTGGTGACCGAGCCGTCGTTGGTGATCATCACCGTCCCGCCGACGCCGCCGCCGGACCCGGAGCCGCCGATGGACACCAGGCCCCCGGACGCGGAGCCCGCGCCGCCGCCGCCGCCGACGGACTGGGCGAAGATGCCGTCGCCGCCGGTCTGTTCGGTTACAATGGTCCCGCCGGCCTCCTGGGTCACGGTCACGTCACCGCCGGCGCCGCCGCCGCCGCCGGAGGCGCCGAGGGACACCAGGCCGCCCGTGCCCTGGCCCGCGCCGCCGCCGCCGCCGATGGACTGGGCGAAGATGCCGCGCGCGTCATTGCCGCCCGCATAGAGGGTCCCGGCGCTGTCGACGATCACCGTGCCGCCGGCGCCGCCGCCCGCGCCCGAGCCGCCCAACGCCACCAGGCCGCCGGTGACGCCGGAGGCGCCGCCGCCGCCGCCCACCGACTGGGCGAAAATGTCGTGCGAGCTTTCGCCGTACACGGTTCCGCCCACCGCGACGCCGGTCGAGACGGTCGCGCCCGCCAGCACGGTCACCGAGGCCGCGCCGCCACCGCCGCCGCCGCCGCCCTGCGAGCCGAGGGCGACCAGGCCGGCGCTGACGCCGCCGGATCCGCCGCCGCCGCCCACGGATTGGGCGAAGAGGCCGACCGCGTTGTTGCCGGCAGTGATGGTCTGGGACGCGGCGCCCGCGGTGATCGCCACCGCGCCGCCCTTGCCGCCGAATGCGCTGGCGTTGTCTTCGCCGAGGGCGACGATGCCGCCCCCCGTGCCGGCGTTGCCGCCGTCGCCGCCGATGGACTGGGCGAGAACGCCGTGAGCGTCCGTGCCGCTGGTCTGGATATTGCCGTACTCGTTGACAGTGACCGAACCGCCGTCGCCGCCGGCCGAGCCGCCGCCGCCCTGGGCCACGATACCATAGCTGGAGCCGCCGGAACCCGCCGCCCCGCCGAGGCTCTCCGCCAGGATGCCGATCGCGCCCTGCCCCTGGGTGGTGATGCCGCCGTAGTTGTTGACGGTCACCGAGCCGGCGGTCGCCGGTCCGCCGCCGGTGCCGCCGCTGGCGATGAGATAGCCGTTGCCGCCGTCGCCGCCCTTGCCGGCGCTGCTCTGGGCGAGGATGCCATAGCTGTTCACATTTGTTGTCGTGGCGTCGGCGTAGTTGTTCAGCGTCACATCGCCGCCCGCGCCAGCCGCGCCGCCCGAGGCGGCGTTGCCGTAGCCGACGAAGAAGCCGCCCGTGCCGCCGTTGCCGCCACGGCTGGCGACGCTGATCGCGGGCGTGTTGGCGGTCACGGAGGTGAACGGCCCGTCGCCGTGATTGATCGTGTCGGTGAAGGTCGGCCCGGGCGCGCCGGCGGCGCCGTCCGACGGGCTGTAGCAGATGCAGACCCCGAAGATCTTCACGCCGCCCCCGCCGTGGCCATCGCCGCCGTTGTTGCCCGTGCGGATGTCGGTGAACAGGTGGTTGCCCACGGCGGGCGTGAAGGTGAAGGCGCCGAAGCCGGAGCCGTTCGAAGGGCCGGCGGGGGCGGTGGCGTTCTGGACGACCACCTCATTTGTCGTGGCGCTGGTGGTCTGGTCCTGCGTGGTCACGTCATTGACGAGGCCGAGGCCGTTGGTGGTCGCCGCGGTGACCTTGATCGTGTCGCCGGTCGCGGGGTCGGTGTAGGTGTCGCCCACCGTGGTGGCGACGATGATCACATTATTATCGTTGGTCTCCACCGCGGCCGGGGAGATCACCTGGGTGACGGTTTCGTTCAGGCCGGTGTCCGGGTTGACGACGGTGTCGCCGACACTGGGAAGGGTGAAGTTCGCCCAGGCCGCGGTCGGCGCGATGACGATCAGCGCCAGGCCGATCAGGATGGAGGAAAGGACAGACCGCCGCCCCAGGGGCCGGAGCGCGGAGAGCCGCCGCGCAAATCGAACCGCCGCCGCCGAAAGCCGATCGCCGTTCGCCATGTCACGCCCCCTCCCCGCCCGCTCAACACGCTGCTGTCGCCGCGCGTCCATCCGTCCATAAATTTGGGGAAGGCCATAAAAAGGCCGCGACAAATTGTCTTCCCACCATCGTCTACATGACACCAGTCGCCGACAAAGGACAATCCATTCGCCAAATAATTGCGATACGGGAGTGTTGGCCCAAAGGCACAACTCCAGATAGGGCCCTTCTAGACTGCGCCATAGCCGACGAATTCGAGGTCCGACCGAATTCCGCCAATCAAGTCAATTTGATCTCGGCGAGGCGCTCGTCGAGATAGGCCCTCGCGGTTATCGGCTGCGAATAGCGGTCGGGATGGCCCGCGTCGACGCAGGACGGCAGGGTCTCGATCCGGTAGTCCGGGGCGAAGTGCAGGAAGAAGGGCGTCGAGTAGCGGGGGAAGGCCCGCCGCTCGTCGGCGGGATTGACCACCCGGTGGGTGGTGGAGGGCAGGCGGTGGTTGGTCAGCCGCTGCAGCATGTCGCCGATATTGACCACCACCGAGCCGGCGGGCGGGCTGATGGGCAGCCAGTCGCCGTCCGCGGTCAGCAGCTCCAGCCCCGCCTCCTCGGCGCCGAGGAGCAGGGTGATGGCGTTGATGTCCTCGTGGGCGCCGGCGCGGACCGCCGAGGCGTTCGCGGGGACGGGTGGGTAGTGCAGCAGGCGCAGGACGCTGTCGCCGTCCCGGGTCGGGCCCTCGAAGAAATCGTCGGCGAGTTCCAGATGCCGGGCGATGGCCCGCAGCAGCTTCTCGCCGAGGGCGTCAAGGCCGGCGTAGAGGCCGCCGACGGCCTCGTGAAACCCGGCGACATCAGCGGGCCAGACGTTGGGCGGGATCAGCGCGGCATAGGGGTGGCCCGGCGGCAGCTCGCGGCCCACGTGCCAGAACGCCTTCAGGTCGGCCCGGGTCTCGCCCTTGGCGGTCTCGACCCCGAAGGGGGTGAAGCCGCGCTGGCCGGCGCCGCCGGGGATCACATAGGCGCGCTTGACCGCTTCGGGCAGGGCGAAGAAGGCCTTGGTCCGCTCCAGGGCGGTGTCGATCAGGGCCTCGCTGATCCCGTGGCCCTCGACCACGGCGAAGCCGTACCGCTCGAAGGCGGCGCCGAGGTCGGCCGCGAAGCCGGCGAAGTCGTCGTCGTAGCGTTTGAACGAGATCGCTTCGAGACCGGGCGGGGTCCGGGCGGCGGCGGTGTCGGCTAAGGTCATCGCGGAGGGTCTCGGGCTTGGAGCGGTCGGCGACGGGAAGTCAGCGCAGATAGGCCCAGGTGATGGCGGCCTGAGCTCCGTAGTAGAGCCACCAGACCGCCTGGGAGGTCCAGGGGCTTCGGCGGTTCTTGAACAGCTCGGCGGAGAGGATAGCGTCGGAGAGGAAGAAGGCCGCGGCGCCGACCATGGCCGGCCACAGCTGCCGGGGCAGGGTGAAGGCCGTCGCGGTCATGATCGCCAGGGCCGCCGCATAGAACAGCACCGCCGGCCGCAGGCGGCCGAGCCCCGGCCAGAGCCAGATCACCATGGCCAGGCCGCCGATCAGGGCGCCGGCCACGCCGACCGCCCGCCACTGCTCGGCCATCAGCGCCCCCGCCCCGCCGCCCTCACCCATGAAGAGCCGGATGTAGGCGAGATGGGCGAGAAGGAAGGCGGCGAGGCCCGCCGGCAACCAGCGCTCGGAATTCCCGGCGAGGAAGCCGTCGCCGACGGTGCTGAGGGCCAGGGCGACGATCAGCGGCGCCGGCGCGTCGATAACCAAGGCCAGGACGGTGAGCAGGCCGACCGCGGCGACCTTGGCCAGGGTCTTGAGCGGCGAGGCGGGGCGGCTGACCAGGAACAGGCCATAGACCACCGCGGCCGCGGCCGATGCGAGGGCCAGGCCCTGGGTCGGGGACGGGTGGGCCTGGGACAGGGATCCGAAACTCATCGGCGCCCCCCCGCGCGCGCCGTGACGGCGGAAAGCGCTTCGGGCGCCGTAGGGTCAGCGTTGGCCTGGGCCCTCATCCCCGCTAAATCCCCTCCGACCGCGTCATGATGCCCTTTAAGCGCGCTGGAGGAACTCAGTCCATGAAACTCGACTCATCAATTTCCGCCGTCGTCACCGGGGGCGCATCCGGCCTCGGCGAAGCCACCGTCCGCGCCCTCGCCGCCAAGGGCGTCAAGGTCGCCATCTTCGACATGAACGAAGCCAAGGGCGAGGCCGTCGCGGCCGAGGTCGGCGGCGTCTTCTGCAAGGTGAACGTGACCTCCGACGAGGAGGTCGACGCCGGCTTCGTCAAGGCCCGCGCCGCCAACGGCCAGGAGCGAATCCTGATCAACTGCGCCGGCACCGGCAACGCCGCCAAGACCGCCGGCCGCGACCGCAACACCGGGGAGATCAAGCACTTCCCCCTGGAAGCCTTCAACTGGATCATCCAGATCAACCTGGTCGGCACCTTCCGCTGTATCGCCAAGTCGGCGGCGGGGATGCTGACCCTGGAGCCCATCGACGGCGAGCGCGGCGCGATCGTCAACACCGCCTCCGTCGCGGCGGAAGACGGGCAGATGGGCCAGGCGGCCTATTCGGCGTCGAAGGGCGGCGTGGTCGGCATGACCCTGCCCATCGCTCGCGACCTGGCCGGCGAAGGCATCCGGGTGAACACCATCCTGCCCGGCATCTTCGCCACCCCGCTGATGAACGGCGCCCCGCCGCAGGTCAAAGAAGCCCTGGCCGCCTCGGTGCCCTTCCCCAAGCGCCTTGGGAACGCCGAGGAATACGCGTCCCTGGCCCTGGAGATGGTCCAGAACGGCTATTTCAACGGCGAGGACGTGCGGCTCGACGGCGCGATCCGCATGGCGCCGCGGTAAACCACCGACAGGGTCCCCTTCTTCCTCGCGGGAGAAGGGGATCTGAAGGCGCGGCCGGTTGGGCGTCGGGCGTTGGGCCCGCTTCGCCCCTGCTAGGGCGAATGACCCGCGTTTAAAAACTCGGCCCACATGCGCCCTTAAACCTTGGTGGCGAGTCTGCTCCGGCGTTTGGCGCAGTCAAGGACGGCCCCCATCCTGAATGATGGGGGTCCGACACTGCCTGAGAGCGGCCACGCGCGACGCGTCAGCGCGCCCCGCATTGACACATTGATATAGATTGACTCGCGACGGTTCGCCTTACTTCGGCCGGACGATGTGCGGGCCGAGGTTCGCCGTCACGTCGCGGGCGTCGAAGGCGCGGGGATCGCCGGCGGGCTTGGGGCCGTGGTGCAGGATGACCTCGGAGGAGGCCTCGTACTTCTCCACCGTCTGGACGTCGACGAAGGGGTCGCCCCAGAACGGGTCCCAATGGCGCCAGCCGTAGCCGCCGCCGTAATAGCGCCAAGCGGGATGCCAGCCGAAGCCGTAGCGACCATAGAAGGGGTCGGGATCGGCGTAGGTCTCGGTGTGCTTGTCGGTCTTGCGCTCGACGGTCTCGAACCAGTCGTAGCCCTGGGCCAGGGTCAGTTCGGCGGCGCGGTAGAGCAGATAGCTCTCGACGGTCTGGCGCGAGGTCAGGCTGTTGCCCTGAAAGGTGACCCGCCAGCGGTCCTGTTCGATCTTCAGGTCGGAATAGCCGCCCCCCGTCGCCGCGCCGGGCTGCAGGGGCTGGTAGGGAGTCGCGGTCTGGCAGGCCGCGAGGCCGCCCAGCGCCGCGACGGCGACCATGGCTAGAAGCATCTTTCTCATCGGCTCACTCCACGCGGGCCCCGCCAGCGGCACGGCGCCAGCGCAGCTTGCTCCTGGGCAAAACACATCAGGCCGCGGGCGGGTTTCATGGCGTCCCGCGGCCCGCCGTCAAGCTAGACCCGATTGGCGCCGGCTTAATGTCAGCGGCGTCACAAGAAGACCGCGATCATTCGCCAGGCCACCCCGCCCAGGGCGCCGATCAACAGGGTCAGGGTCGCCAGGGCCTGGACGCCGAAGCCCGGGCCGCGCTTGGTGGGGTCCTTCACATAGCTCATCATGTAGAGGATCCGGCCGATGATCCAGATCAGGCCCAGGCCGGCGGCGATCGGCTCGTTCAGATAGATGCCGAAAAGCCAGAGGGAGGGCAGGAACATCACCAGCCCTTCCAGGGTGTTGGCCTGCACCCGGAAATGCCGTTCGAACTCCGGATGGCCGGTGGTCGCCGGGGCGGTGATGGCATGGCGCTGGCGAGCCGAGCCGACCCGTATGCCCATCCAGAAGAACAGGACGAGGGACAGCAGCGTCACCATGGCGACGTGGACAAAATCGAGCATTGAGGCCTCCCATTCGCACGCCCTGCGGCGCGCCTGGGCGGAACCTGCACGGGTTCGTGCGTTTTGCGAAGGGCTTAGCTTGGCGGGGGGTTCGCCGCAAAGTCCTTTAGAGACCGACCCGAATCCCATCAGCCGTCATGGCCGGGCTTGTCCCGGCCATCCAGGATCACGAACCTTGGGCAGCGGCCGGACTACCGCCAGGGTCTCTTTTCGCTCCACCGAGATAAGGGAATAGCTTCCAACGTCGGCGATCCTGGATGGCCGGGACAAGCCCGGCCATGACGGAATCTATTGGATATCGGCGCCCTAGACCCCGAACCGGCGCCAGATCGCCTTGTCCTTCAGGACCCCGGCGACGAATTCGGCGTGGACCGCACGTTCGGCCTCGGTGGAGCGGGGGGCGAGGGGTCGGGGCCTCGGCCCATAGGCCACCGCGGCGGCGACCGCGCTCGCGCCCTGCTGGGGCTTGACGCTGAGGTCCAGGCCCCGCTCGCGGCCGCCCTTCAGCTCCAGATAGACCGCCGCCAGCAGGCGGGTGTCGATCAGGGCGCCGTGCTTCTCCCGGTCGGCCAGGGAGATCTTGTAGCGTTTGCACAGGGCGTCGAGGGAGTTGTGCATCCCCGGGAACCGCTTCTGCGCCAGGGGCAGGGTGTCGATCCAGCGGTCTTCAGGCAGGGGCGCGAACTTGATCCGCTCCAGCTCGTGATTGATGAAGCCGCGGTCGAAGGGGGCGTTATGGGCCACCAAGGGGCTGTCGCCGACGAACTCCAGGAAGGCCTCGGCCACGTCCGGGTGGTTGAACCGGGGCTTATCGGCGAGGAAGGCCAGGGAGATGCCGTGCACCCGCTGCGCGTCGGGATCGATTTCCCGGTCGGGATGCATGTAGCGGTGGAAGCTGCGGCCGGTGGGCAACAGATCCTCCAGCTCGATACAGGCGATTTCGATCAGCCGGTGGCCCGTGCGGGGATCAAGGCCGGTGGTTTCGGTGTCGAGGACGATTTCGCGGGCCATGGGTCATCCATGTTCCGGTTCGGCGGAGGCTTCAAGCGCGGCCTTTTCGCGCAAGGCGGCCAGCACCGCGCGCACCTGCTCGCGGGCGGCGTCCATGCCCTGGCCGGTGTCGATCACATAGTGGGCGCGGGCGCGCTTTTCCGTGTCGTGCAGCTGTTTGGTGAGGATCACGTCCAGCTGGTCGGCGGTCATGCCCTCCCGGGCCAGCACCCGCTGGCGCTGGACGTCCTCCGGCGCCGAGACCACCACGACGGCGTTCACATTGCGCTCGCCGCCGGTCTCGAACAGCAGGGGGATATCGAGGACCACGATGGGGGCTCCCGCCTCGTGCGCCCGGCGGAAGAAGTCGGCGCGGCCGGCGCCCAGCAGGGGGTGGACGATACCTTCGAGGCGCTTCAACGCCGCCGGATCGCCGAGCACCCGTTCGCGCAAGGCCGCCCGGTCGACGGCGCCGTCCTTGGCCACCCCGGGAAACGCGGTCTCCAGGCGCGCGACGGCCGCCCCGCCCGCGGCGTAGAGGCGGGCGACTTCCGCATCGGCGTCGTAGACCGGGGCGCCCTCGGCGGCGAACATCGCCGCGGTGGTGGACTTGCCCATGCCGATGGAGCCGGTAAGGCCGACGATGATCATGCGCTCTCCCTCAGGGTTTGCAGCGCCAGGGCGCGGACATCGACGTCCGGCGGCGGCGGCGCGCCGAAGAAGGCTTCGAAGGAGGGCGCGGCCTGGCCGATCAGCATGGCCAGCCCGTCGGCGGTTCGCAGGCCCCGCCCCCGCGCCTGAACGAGCAGCGGGGTTTCGAGGGGCTTGTAGACCATGTCCATTACCACCGCGTCGGCCGACAGGCCGGCCAGGTCGATGTCCAGGGGCGGGCCGCCGGCGAGGCCGAGGGAGGTGGCGTTGATCAGCGCCCCTGCGCCGGCCTGGGCCTGGGGCAGTTGGTCCCAGCCCATCGCCTCGACCCTGGGACCGAAGAAATCCGCCAGGGCCTGGGCCTTGGCCTGCGTGCGGTTGACGAGGCGGACGTGGGCCGCGCCCGCCGCCAGCAGGGCCGCGACCGCGCCCTGGGCCGCGCCGCCGGCGCCGAGGACGACGATGGTCGCCGCCTGGGGCTCGAATCCGGTCTGATCCTTCAGGGCCGCCAACAGGCCGACTCCGTCGGTGTTGTCGGCGTGCACGCTCCCGTCCTCGCCGAAGACCAGCAGGTTGGCCGCGCCCGCCGCCCGGGCGGCCGCGCTCGCCTGGTCCGCCAGGGTCAGGGCCTCGGCCTTGAACGGCAGGGTGACGTTGAGTCCGCGAAGGGCGCCGCCCCGGAACCCCTCGACCAGGGCCGCGAAGCCGGTCGCCGGCGGGCTGAAGGCCACATAGACCCCATCGATCCCCGCCCCGGCCAGCCAGGCGTTGTGGATCAGCGGGCTGAGCGAATGGCGCACGGGCCGGCCGACCACGCCGGCCACAAGGCTCGCGCCGGTGATCGAGCGGCTCATCGCGGGACCAGCCGTTCCGCGCGCAGATGCGCCAGCAGGCCGGTCATCGGCAGGCCCAGGATGGCGAAATAGTCCCCTTCGATCCGCTCGAAGAGCTGAACACCCTCCGCCTCCAGCGCGTAGCAGCCCACCGACCAAAGGGCGGCGTCCGCGTTGCGCGTCAGATAGGCGTCCAGGAAGGCGTCGCTGAAGTCGCGCATGGTCAGGGTCGCGGTGACGGTCTCGCCCCAGAGGCGGCGGCCGTCCCGGGCGGTGACGACGGCGGAGTGCAGCTGGTGGGTGCGGCCGCGCAGGGTGCGCAGCCGCTCGGCGGCCGCCTGGAGGTTGGGGGCCTTGTCATAGAGGTCGCCGCCGAATTCCAGGGTCTGGTCGGCGCCGATCACCAGGCCCGGCCGCCCCGCCGAGACCGCAAGGGCCTTGGATTCCGCAAGGGTCCCGGCCACCGCGGCCGGGTGAGCGCCTTCGGCGACCAACCGATACTTGATCGCGGCTTCATCGACTCCGGACGTCACAACCTGGAAGCCGACCCCCGCCGCCTTCAGCAGGGCCGCGCGCGCCGCGCTCGCCGAGGCCAGGGTGATCACGTCAATATCTCCACCTGGCCATGGCCGGCGGTCATGACGTTGATGATCGCCGCGGCGGTCTCCTCCACCGAGCGGCGGGTGACGTCGATCACCGGCCAGCCGTAGCTTTCGAACAGCCTGCGCGCCCGAACGATCTCCGCCCGCACCGCCTCGATGTCGATGTAGCTGCTCTCGCGCTCCTCGCGCAGGTTCAGCAGGCGGTTGCGGCGGATCTGGATCAGCCGGTCCGGGGAGACGGTCAGGCCGACCACCACCGCGCGCTTCAGGTTGAACAGGGCCGCCGGCGGCTCGGCGCCTGGCACCAGGGGCACGTTGGCGGCGCGAATGCCCCGGTGGGCGAGGTAGATGGAGGTGGGCGTCTTGGAGGTGCGGCTGACCCCCACCAGGACCACATCCGCCGCCTCCAGATCCTGGGTGCCGTGGCCGTCGTCGTGGCCGATGGCGTAGCTGAGGGCGTCCATGCGGTTGAAATAGTCGTTGTCCAGGGCGTGTTGCGCGCCCACCCGGGTGGAGAGAGAGGCGCCCAGATAGCGGGCCAGGGCGGCGACCAGGGGATCGAGGGCCGCGACGCAGGTCATCTCCAGGTCCCTGCAGCCCTGTTCGAGGGCCGCGCGCAACTCCTTGTCGACGATGGTGTGCAGCACCACCCCCGGCGCCCCGGCCACCTCCTGCAGCACCCGCTCGAGCTGCCGCTGGGAACGCACCAGGGAATAGATGTGTTCGATGGGCAGGACGTCGTCGAACCGGGCGCAGACGGCCCGAGCCATGGCGTTCAGCGTCTCTCCGGTCGAATCCGAGACCAGATGGATGTGGAAGTAGGTGGCGAAGCGCGGGCTGCTGGTCATCGCCGGGTGGCCGATCCTTTCGCGGGCGCCCGCCGGGGCTTGGCGGGGGTGGTTAATAGACGGTTAACAAAGAGTCGATGAATCGCGACGGACAGGGGGCGAAACCGGCGCAAATCACGCCGATCCGCACCGCCCTGTATAGACGATCCATCGGCGCCGTCGCCTATCCCCAGGGCGGCCGCCGGCGAGCAGGATTGGATGGCCGCGATCCACCGGGCCCGGACGAACCGGGTTATCTCCCGTCGCCCCCAGGGCTCGCGTTAAGGATTCGTTAACGACTCGCGCCGCTTGCAGACTGTCCCCAGGATTCACAGGGTCGCCTCGCGCCTGGCGCCGTTTGCGGACAAACCGTGGACAGTCGTGGACGGCCGGATGGTCCTTGCGCTTATCCCCGCGGCGCCACCCCCCAAGCACTACCTCAAAACTTAAGAATCCTTCTTTGAGATTAAGTAGTCCTACCGGGCTTGAGCCGACGGGTCGGACGGGATTTAAGCAGCCTCATGGACCTGAAGCCCACGACACCCGAACCGCTGATCCTGCAAGTGCTTGGCCGGAAGGTCACGCCGCGGCCTCCCGTATGGTTCATGCGTCAGGCCGGGCGCTACCTGCCGGAATACCGGGCCTTGCGCGAGAAGGCCGGGGATTTCATGTCCATGTGCTTCAACCCGGAGATGGCCGCCGAGATTACGTTGCAGCCAATGCGCCGGTTTCCCTTCGACGTCGCGATCCTGTTCGCCGACATCCTGCTGATTCCCCAGGCCCTCGGTCAGGCCGTGTGGTTCGAGGCCGGGGAAGGCCCTCGCCTGGGCCCCTTGCCGTCCATCGAAAGCCTTCGCGCCCACCTGGATAGCGCCGAGCAGCATCTGGCGCCGATCGGCGAGACGGTGCGCCGGGTCCGAGCCGAACTGGAACCGGAACGCGGGCTGATCGGCTTTGCGGGGGGGCCGTGGACGGTCGCCACCTACATGATCGAAGGCCGCAGCAGCGATCGGGTGGCTGCGCGCACCTACGCCTTCAAGGAACCCGAGGCCCTGGACGCCCTGCTGGACGTGCTGGTGGAGTCCACCGCCCGCTATCTGATCATGCAGGCCAAGGCCGGCGCCCAGGTGTTGAAGCTGTTCGAGTCCTGGGCGGAGAACCTGCCGGAGGACGTGTTCGAGCGCATCGTGATCGGACCGCATCGGCGGGTGATCGAGCTGGTGCGCGCCGCCGGGATCACCGTCCCCTTCATCGGCTTTCCCCGCGGCGGCGGGGCCCTGGTCGAGGGATACGTTGAGCGGACCGGGGTCGACGGCGTCGCCCTCGACGTCCAGGCGCCGGCGGACCTGGGCCGGCGGTTGCAGAAAAAGGTCGCTATCCAGGGGGTGTTGGATCCCCTGTTGCTGCGGGCCGGCGGTTCGGCCCTCGACCGGCGGGTGGACCAGTTGCTCGAGCAATGGAGCGACGGGCCCTACATCTTCAACCTGGGCCACGGCATCATACTCGACACCCCCATCGCCCACGTGGAGCAGGTGCTTGCGCGGGTCACCGGCTATTCGAGGCCCTGATGGCGGACATCACCGTTCCGCCGCCGCGGCGCGTGGCCGTGGTGCTGTTCAACCTTGGTGGACCGGACTCGCTGAAGGCGGTGCGGCCCTTCCTGTTCAATCTCTTCGCCGATCCGGCGATCATCGGCCTGCCGGCGATCGCCCGATATCCCCTGGCGGCGCTGATTTCCACCACCCGGGACAAGTCCGCCCAGGCCAACTACGCGATCATGGGGGGCGCCTCGCCCCTGCTGGCCGAGACCAGGGCTCAGGCCGAGGCCCTGGGCGCGGCCCTGGCCGCCCAGTCGCCGAGCGACATCACCCAGACCTTCATCGCCATGCGCTATTGGCGGCCGTTCTCGGCGGAGACCGCCGCGGCCGTAGCCGCCTTCGCCCCGGACGAGATCGTGCTGTTGCCGCTCTATCCGCAGTTTTCCACCACCACCACCGGCTCCAGCCTGGCCGAATGGGCGCGGGTCTATCGCGGCCCTGGACGCAACCGCCTGGTCTGCTGCTATCCGACCCTGGACGGGCTGGTGGACGCCCATGTGGGGCGGATCGAACAGGCCTGGGCCGAGGCGGGATCGCCGCCGGGGCTGCGTCTGCTGTTTTCCGCCCATGGCCTCCCGGAAAAGGTGATCACCGACGGGGATCCCTACGCCAGCCAGATCGAGGCCCTGGCCGGGGCGGTCGCGGTCCGGCTGGAGGACCGCTTCCCCGATTGGCAGGTCTGCTACCAGAGCCGGGTCGGGCCGATGAAATGGCTGGGGCCCTCGACCATTGAGGCGGTCAGCGCGGCGGCCGCCGATAGCAAGGGGGTGCTGATCACCCCCATCGCCTTCGTCTCCGAGCATGTGGAGACTCTGGTGGAGTTGGACCGGGACTATGCCGAGCTGGCCGAGCAGGTGGGCTGCGCCCCCTATGTCCGTGCGCCGGCCCTGGGGGTCGAGCCGGCCTTCATCGAAGCCCTGGCGCAACTCACCGCCGGGGCCCTGGCCGGCGACGAATCGGTGTGCGCGGGGTCGGCCTTCCGCTGCGCCGCGGGATGGGGCAAATGCCCAAGGCAAACGGGGGACAAGGCGGCCTGATGCGCGACTCGATACTGTTCTTCAACGTTATCCGCGGCCTGCACATCGTGGCGGTGATCGCCTGGATGGCGGGGATGCTCTACCTGCCGAGGCTCTATGTTTATCATTTCCGCGCCAAGCCGGGCTCGGAGATGGACGCCACCTTCCAGGAGATGGAGGCCAAGCTCCTGAAGATCATCATCAACCCGGCCATGGTGATGGTGGTGGTGTTCGGCGGGACCCTGGTGTGGGTCGATTGGGCGCGCATCGGTCCCCACTTCTGGGCCGCGCCCTGGGCGCTGACCAAGATCGTCGGCCTGATCGGACTTTTTTCCTGGCACGGCTATCTAGCGCAGTCGCGCAAGCGTTTCGCCGCCGGGGCCTATCCCCGGTCCGAGCGGTTCTGGCGGATGAGCAACGAACTGCCGTTTATCGCCGCCCTGGTGATCGTCCTTTCGGTCACCACCAAGTTCGGCCTTTGACGCGGCCCTTGACGTTCGCCCCCGGTTGTGGTTCCGCTGGCGGCTGAAGCATGGCCTCGCGCCGTGCCGCTCTACTTCGCCGGGCCGGCGCCCGCCAGTGGCGCCCCAGACGTCCAGCTTCCCACAATGCGCCGCCGGTCCCGGATAAACGGCGCACTCCTGAAACCCATAGGCTCCTTACCGAGCCCTTCGATCGCCATGGCGATCTAGTACAGAGCCCAACATGCAAGACGAGTCCGTCACCGACACCCTCCCGGACACCACCGCGGAAGAGACCTCCAACAGCGCGCCAGCCGAGGCCGCCGCTGAAAACCCCAACGATTCCGGCGGCGAGACCGGCCCAGATTCTGGCGAGGACGGCCCCTCCGCCGCCAGCGTGGCCATCGCCTCCATGGGCCTGACGCGCATGTCGCTTCAGGAACTGAAGGAAAAGCCCGCCGCCGACCTGGTGGCCTTCGCCGAAGCCCTGGAGATCGAGAACGCCAACTCGATGCTCAAGCAGGACATGATGTTCGCCATCCTCAAGGCCGTGGCCGAGGAAGGGCTGGACATCTCCGGCAGCGGCACGCTTGAAGTGCTTCAGGACGGCTTCGGCTTCCTGCGCTCCCCGGAAGCCAACTACCTGGCCGGCCCCGACGACATCTATGTCTCCCCCTCGCAGATCCGCCGTTTCGGCCTGCGCACCGGCGATACGGTGGAGGGCGGCGTGCGCTCTCCCCGCGAGGGCGAGCGCTACTTCGCCCTGGTCAAGGTCGACCAGGTCAATTTCGAGAGCCCGGACAACGTCCGCCACAAGGTCGCCTTCGACAACCTGACCCCGCTCTATCCCGAACAGCGGCTGACCATGGAGATCGAGGATCCGACCCTGAAGGATCGCTCGGGCCGGATCATCGATATCGTGGCGCCCCTGGGCAAGGGCCAGCGCTGCCTGATCGTCGCCCCGCCCCGGGTCGGCAAGACGGTGATGCTGCAGAACATCGCCAAGTCCATCGCCGCCAACCACCCCGAGTGCTACCTGATCGTGCTGCTGATCG
>PLSW01000155.1 GCA_003165275.1 Caulobacteraceae bacterium | reverse complement strand
GCGGCCCTGGCCCAGGCCCGCGCCGCCTACAGCCTCGCCCAGACCGCCCGCTGGGCCTGGCGGGCCCTGCTGGAGGACCGGTTGGAGGCCGGCGATTGGCCGGCGGCCCTGGAGCTGGTGCAGAGCGGCGAGGGCCGCAAGATCGTCTCCCCGATCAGCGCCGAGCGCGCCCGCTGCGCCCTGCTGGCCGCCTCCGCCGCCAGCCTGGAGGCCGCCGCCGACCGCAAGCGCCGCACGGAGGCGCTGGACTACGCCCTGGAGGCGGCCAGGCTGAACCCCGGCTTCGCCCCTGGCGCGGTGATCGCCGCGCGGATGCTGGCCGCCGACCGCAAGGCCGCCAAGGCCGCGCCCCTGATCGAACAGGCCTGGAAGGCCGCCCCGCACCCGGCCCTGTGGCTGACTTGGCGGGACCTGAAGACCGCCGAGACCCCCAAGGAGCGCGCCGTGCGCATCGCCGCCCTCGCCGCCCTCAACCCCGCCCACCGGGAAAGCCGCTTCCTCACCGTGGAAGCGGCCCTGCTGCTGCGCGATCCCGTCGCCGCCCGCGCGGCCGCTAAAGTCCTGGTCGGCGCCGACCCCAGCGCCCGGGTCTGCGGCCTGATGGCCCGCATCGCCTATGCGGCCGGCGAGGCGGACGAGGCGCGGGCCTGGATGGCCCGGGGCGCCGCGGCGCCGCAGGAGCCGGCCTGGACCGACCTCGATCCCAAGGGCCGCGCCTTCTCCTATAGCGCCGCCGACTGGGCCCGCCTGGTGGCGAGCTTCTCCGAGACCGGCGAGCTGATCCACCCACGCCTGGAGCGGCGCGAGGCGGTGTTGACCGAATTGCCGCAGCTGCCGGCCGCCTATGAGGCCGTGGGCCCCTATCTCGAAGCCGACCTGGGCCTCGGCCGCGCTCCCGACGATCCCGGCGACTTGGCCCAGGACGGGGAAGGCTGGCGGGACGCGGCGGGCTATGGCGGGGCGGCCTGGGCGGAGGAGGCCGAACGCCCCCGCCCAGTGCTCGCCGCCGTGCCGAGCGCCCCGGCCCCGCGCCGGTCCCGCAGCCGCTTGGCAAGCCCGCCCGACCCCGCTAAATAGGCCGCCCGCGTTCCGACGCGGCAATCCCCGGGCCGCCTTAGCTCAGCTGGTAGAACATTGCATTCGTAATGCGAGGGTCGCGTGTTCGAGTCACGCAGGCGGCACCACCCATCCACCTGAAGTTAAAGAACTAATCGGTCCCGCCCGCGTGGTCGCCTTGGGGTGCGCCCCGAGCGCGTGAGCGACGTGTGAGCGCCAGGGCGGTTGAGAGGTGACGACGCCAGCAAGGGATTTGCCTTTGCCGCCACCTCTCGGGACGTCCGTTAGCCGGGGACGCCGCCGCTCGTGTTCGTCCTAGCACCGCTTGCTAGGTACGCCTCAAGGCTCGCAGTCAGGTAACGCACCAACCGGCGACCGACCTTGTGGAAGACCGGCCCGCCACCCCTATAGCGCCAGTCCTCCAGGGTTCGGGGGCTGATGCCTAGGTAGGTGGCGGCTTCGTCTGTGCTGAGGGCTCGCGGGGTTTCGCTCAAGGGCTAGACCTCCTTTTCGCCGCGACCGTCCGCACGTGGCAAACCGACCCCTGTGGGGGAACTGGCCAGCACAGGCGCACTCGCTTGGTCACGCGGACCCCCGCTGCAACACTTCGCCTTGGCCCTTTCTTCGCGGCGACGGCTAGCGAACGCCACCTCGGGGACTACGCCTTGCTGGCGCAGCTTGGCCCGCGCCCTCAGAGTCCACATGACGGCGAAGCCGCTGCGGTGGCCGCAAGACGGGACCACACGGAGCCGCTCAGGCCTCAGGTCTAGGTGGTCTTCTAGGTTACGCGCCAGCCCTTGGCTTGGGCGGGATCGCCTCCTATACGCTCCTCCTCCAGCTTGCGCAGCGTGACCAGGATGCGGGCGACGTCGGCCGTCAGGTGGCGACCGTCCGGGAGCAGCAGTTCAGTTCGGACGTAGGCGTAGCGCGGGTGGCAACAGTCCAGGCGCATCCTGAACCCCATGGGGAACTCCCGGCAAAGGGCCTCCCAATCGGCGGCGGCGAAGATCACGCGGACGGTTGCGCCGCTATGGGGATGGCGAAGGGTGACGTAGGCGACCGGCTCGCCGTCAAGCATGCCCGGCTGGGCGACCGGAAAGGCATGCGTCGGGGCCGCGCCGCCCGCAGACGGTTCGTTGTCGATGGTGTTCATTTGGGGGTTCCTTGGGGTGTCGGCCTCAGGCTCTTAGCCAGGGCGGGTTTCCGTTAGGACCGGACGCAAAGAAGCCGCCTCACGGGTTTCCCCATGGGCGGCTCCTCACACTCCTGTCCCTGACCTAGATTTTGCCTATAGTAACTGTCAGCCGCCGCTAACGGTGCGGGATCGAGCGCCTGCGCCTGTTGTTAGGACCGTGCAATTTGCACACCTAGAAGTCGGGCTGCTCGACCCCGGCCTCCTCAAGGGCCGCCCTCAAGGCCTCCACCTTTTCCAGCATCGCCCAACGCGCCTGCGGATCGGTCACGCCGGGCAAGGCCGCCGCCGCATCGTCGAGCGCCTCTAGGACCCTCCTTGCGAAGACCCTCTCGGCAGGCTCCGGCTCGGGCAGACCTCCCACACCCCACCCGTCCTCTTCGCTTCCGGCCATGCGGGCGAATACCGAGGGGAAGTCCTTGCGTATCCAATTGCGGACGGTCGAATGGGGCAGGCCGCCAACGTCCGCTGCGATCTCCCTATAGGATTTGAACTCACGCCCCCTCCGGTGCTGCCCGGCCCCCACATAGGCCGCCAAGACCCTACGCCGCTCGCTGGGCTTGAGTTGCAGGCCATGCTCTAGGTTCGCCCGTCCGGCCAGCCATCGGGCTTCCTTGAGGGATGCCGCCGGGATGACGACCGCTAGGGCCTCGCGCCGCCGGAGCGCCTGCAATGCCGCCACACGGTGGAAGCCGTCCACCAAGACCAGAGCCGCGCCCACCTCGGCCACCAGCAAGGGCGGAAAGGTCGCCCCGGCTTTCATGGCCTGCGCGTATCGCTTCACCGTCCCTGGATCGGTCTTGGCCCGGACCTGCATTTCCGGAAGAACCGCTAAGTGTTCGATCAGCATAGGGGAGGGCGCACTGTTCGTACCGCCTGACGCTGTCATCCCTCCACCTCCCGGCCTTTAGGTCTCACGGGAACCGATGGGACGTGGCGCACGCCCGATATTGAAGGACATACGAGAGGGCGTTTCGGGTAGTACTATCGGTGGTATCTTCCGTGACCGGTTGGCTGCACTGTATCAGGACAGCCTTGGCGACAGTCTCCATATGATCATCCACGCCACGGGCGGCATATGCCTTGGCTCTCAGGCAATAATCATCGTTGGCATATCGGTTTATTTCGCCAACATAGTTTTCATATGGGTCTCTTGCAGCGTTCATTCCGGCAATAGTTCTTGTGAGAGGCGACGGTGATGCGGTTGTTTCTTTTACCGCCTCGTCATGGTCTTCCCGCGCTTGGTCCCGCTCATCTGCTGTCAGAGATTTAACGGTCCTCGGTACGCTCGCCTTCGGGGCGGCACAGGAGGTATCACTTGGAGCGCACGCCGCCACTGTTGAAATCATAGCTAAGCCGGTGATCGCGAGGATCGTCCTACTCACTTCACTTTCCGCTCGCTTTCAGCAAACGCAGAGCGGCTTCCTGGAGACCCTTTTGGTTCTCCTCACCCTCGAAACAGACTCGCCACCAAGGGTTTCAGGGACGTTGCTCGTCACGAATGACGGCGGGCCGACGGGCGTGTTCCCGGTATGTTTCACGTGAAACAGTGGCGGCGAAGGTCGCGGTCGGCGGCCTGAGTCCACCGCTCTAGGGCCGGCGATTTCGTGCGGCGGACCGACGCCCCCTCCGTCACTTCGCTTCGCTCAGCGCCACCTCCCCCGCTACGCGGTGNNGGCGAAGCTGACTGAGGGGGCGTCGATCCGTCGTAATCCCGATTCCGATTGACCCAACCTGCTCTAGATGGCCGCGCTCATCAGCGCGAACGCGTCCTCGAACCCCGTCAGCGCCCCCAGGGTCCCCAACCCCTGCGCCACCCGGGCCGAGACGGCGCCGCCGAGCCGGCAGGCCTGCTCCAGGGGCCAGCCGCGGTCCAGGCCCGCGATCACGCCGGCGCAGTAGGAATCGCCGCAGCTGGTGGTGTCGACCGGGGTGATCGGGTGGGCGGGCAGGCGGGTCCAGCCGTCAGCGGTGACCAGCACCGCCCCGTCGGCGCCGTCGGTGAAGACGCAGGCGCCGGCGCCCAGGTCGCAAAGGGCGCGGCCGGCGTCGGCGAGGTCCTGGCGGCCGGACAGCATCCGCGCCTCGGCGGCGTTGGGCATGAAGACGTCGACGAAGGGCAGGATCAGCTTCAGGTCCTCGATCACCCCCGGCCGTGGGGAGATCAGGTCGCAGGTGACCGTCGCCCCGGCGGCCTTGGCGGCCCGCAGCAGGTCGGCGGCCTGGGGGGTCTTCAGGCCCGTCGCACCGATGGCGGCGAAGTGGATGAAGGTGGCGGCGAGGGCCGCCTGGCGCAGGGCGTCGGTGCCCTCCACATGGCGGCCCGCGCCCATGGCGTGGAGGTTGGGCCGCTGGCCTTGGCTGTTGACCGGCAGGATGGTGATCGAGGTGGGATGGTCGGCGGACTCGCCGAGCAGGCGGGTGTCGACCCCGGCGGCCTGGAGTTCGCCGCGCACCAGCCGGCCCGCCGGATCGGCGCCGACGGTGGAGGCGAGGGCGGTCTTCACCCCCAGTTTGGCCGCCACCAGGGCGGTCCCCCCGGCGGTGCCGGCGGGGGCGAGGACGATCTGCTCGACCAGGGCGGTGGTGTCGTTCGGCGGCAGGGCGTCCACGGGCCGGGCGGAAATGTCCAGGGTGGTCAGGCCGATGGAGAGCAGGGTTCCACTCATGATCAGGCGTCCTTCGGGCGGCGCTTGGGCTGGCCGTAGCGGCCGAAGGCGGCGGCGATGTCGGCCATCTGCTCGCCGGTGAGCAGCTGCGGACCGCCGATGGCCAGGGTGCCCCAGTAGACGGCGGCTTGTTCCTCGACCTGCTCGGCGATGGCCAGGGCGCGGCCGAGGTTGGGGGCCAGGGCGATCTGGCCGTGGTTGGCCATCAGGCAGGCGAAGCGGCCGTCCAGGGTCTCGATCACCGCCTCGGCCAGCTCGGCGGAGCCGAACATGGAATAGGGCGCGATCTCGATGGTCGGGCCGCCGCTCACCGCGACCATGTAGTGCACGGACGGGATCGGCCGGTGGGCGCAGGCCAGGACGGTGGCGTAGTGGGAGTGGCAGTGGACCACGCCCTGGGCGTCGGGTCGGCGATCCAGCAGCCCCTTGTGCATCCGCCATTCGCTCGACGGGGCGAGGCCGCCCTCGGCCGCCGCGCCGCTGGCATCGACAAAGACCATGGATTGCGGGGTCAGGGCGTCGGGGACCACGCCGCTGGGGGTGATCAGCATGCCCTCGCCGCAGCGCACCGAACAGTTGCCGGAGGTGCCCTTGTTCAGCCCGCGTGCGGCCATCTTCAGCATCACGTCGACGAGCTGTTCGCGTAGGTCCTGTTCAGTGAAACTCATCGGGGTTCGATCCTCGCCTGCCGCTCACCTGCCGGGGGCCGAGGATTTGATAGCTTTAGCCAAGGGCGGCGTCGACTGGCGAAGCGCCGATCTCGTCGCTGCAATCAATCGGCCGCCTATTGCGGCGCGATCGCCACCCGCGCCGCCATGGCCGAGGGTTCGGCCTCGCAGCTCGCCAGGCTGCTCACCAGCTGTATCGCCATGAGACAGAGCAGGGCGGCCACCGGCCGCTGAAGCCGTTTTGAAACGAAAAGCGCGATGTCGCCGGCCATGTTAACCTCCAGTTCGCCAAGTTGGCCTTTGCAGCGCAAGCCTCGCGCCGCGTGGGGCCAATCCCGCCATCGGAGCCCGCATGATCCCCTTCGTCCGCAAGCTTGAGTTCGAGTACGGCCGGGTCGACCAGGTCTCGCCGCTGATCCGGCGGGTGGTGGCGAACAATCCGGGGCCGTTCACCTACCTGGGCACCGGCACCTACATCGTCGGCCGCGGCGAGGTGGCGGTGATCGATCCGGGACCGGACATGGCGGACCATCTCGAGGCCCTGCTGGCTGCGGTGAGCGGCGAGCGGGTGACCCACATCCTTACCACCCACACCCACGCCGACCACTCGCCCCTGGCCCATCCGATGGCGGCGCGCACGGGGGCGACCGTTATCGGCCGCGCCTCGCCGGGGATGCTGCAGGCGACCAGCGAGTTCGACGAGCCGGGGGAGGGCGAGTTTCGTCCCGATATCGAAGTGGCCGACGGCCAGCGGATCGAGGGCCCCGGCTGGACCCTGGAGGCCATCGCCACGCCCGGGCATATCTCCAACCACGTCTGTTTCGCGCTGGCGGAAGAAAACGCCCTCTTCTCCGGCGACCACGTCATGGGCTGGTCGACCACGGTGATCAGCCCGCCGCACGGGGACATGACCGACTACTACGCCAGCCTGGACAAGGTCGCGGCGCGGGGGTTCGCCACGCTCTGGCCCACCCACGGACCGCCGGTGATCGAGGTCGCCCCCTTCCTGGCCGCCTACAAGGCCCACAGGCTGGACCGGGAGCGCCAGATCCTCGCCGAACTCGCCAAGGGCCCCCGCCGGATCGCCGACATGGTCCCGGTGATGTACGCCGCCGTCGAGCCGCGCCTGCACCCCGCCGCCGCCCATTCGGTCTTCGCCCACCTGATCCATCTGGTCCGCCAGGGCCAGGTCGCCACCGACGGCGCGCCGACGCCGGACGGCGTCTACCGCCTGGTCTGAAGCCACCATGCCGCCCACCCCGCCCCCGGGCCTTCCACCGGGCTCAGGCACACCGGCGGCGGAAATCGCCGTGGACGCGGGCCTCGTCCTGGCGCTGCTGGCGGCGCAGCACCCGGATCTCGCCGGCCTGCCGATCCGGCCGGCTACGAGCGGCTGGGACAACGCCCTGTTCCGCCTCGGCGACGGCCTCGCCGTCCGGTTGCCCCGCCGGGCCGCCGGGGCGCCGCTGATCCTCAACGAGCAGCGCTGGCTGCCGGACCTGGCCGCTCGCCTGCCGCTCCCCGTGCCCGCCCCCGTGCGGTTGGGTGAGGCCGGATGCGGCTATCCCTACGCCTGGAGCGTCATCCCCTGGTTCACCGGAACCCCCGCCGATCTGTCGCCGCCGGACGCGGGCGAGGCGGAAGGGCTGGCGCGGTTCCTGCGCGCCCTGCACCGCCCCGCGCCGGCCGACGCCCCGCGCAATCCCACGCGCGGCGTGGCCCTGAGCGAGCGGGCGGCGGCGGTGGAGGCGCGCATGGATCGGCTCGGGCCGCTGGTCGGCCTGAAGGCGAAGCGACTGTGGCGGGACGGCCTTGCCGCGCCGGAGGAGGGTCCGCCAACCTGGCTGCACGGGGACCTGCACGGCCGCAATGTGCTGGTGAACGCCGGCCGTATCAGCGCGGTCATCGACTGGGGCGACGTCTGCCGGGGCGACCCGGCGACCGACCTCGCGGGGGTCTGGTCGCTATTCGAGTCTTTGGAGGCCCGCCGCGCCGTCCTCGACGCCTACGGGGTTTCCGAGGCGATGCTGCGCCGGTCGCGGGGCTGGGCCGTGGCCTTCGGCGTCATGCTGCTGGACGCCGGCCAGGTGGACGATCCTCGGCTCGCGACCGCGGGGGCGGCGACCCTGGCCCGGGTGGTCGAAGGGCCGTGAATTCAAGACCTTCTCCCCCAAGGGGAGAAGGCCTTAGGTTCGCGACCTAATAGGGGGATTCACCCCCTCACCGCCCCTGGGTCACCTGATCCAGCAGCCGGCCGCCCCAGCCGGCGGCGTCGCGGCCGTGGACGGCGGTCATGACGCCGATGCTGGCGGCCAGGACCATCGCCAGCAGCAGCATCCGGCCGCCGCCGCGCCGCCGCGGCCGCGCCGCTTCGGGGGCGTAGAGCACGGAGGTCAGCCCAGCCTCGGCGGCCAGGGCGCGGGGCGCGGGGGCGGCCATGGTCGGCAGCACATAGTGCTCGAACCGCTGGCGGATAAGCTTCTTGTCGATCTTGCCGGTGGCGCCCAGGGGGATGTCGTCGACGAAGACCACGTCGTCGGGCATCCACCACTTGGCGATCTTGCCCTCCAGGAAGGCCAGGAACTCCTCCTTGGTGGCGGTCATCCCCGGCTTCAGCTTGACCAGCAGCAGCGGCCGTTCATCCCACTTGGGGTGGGCCACGCCGATCACGGCGGCGAGCTCGGCCTTGGGGTGGCCGGCGGCGATGTTCTCGATCTCGATGGAGCTGATCCACTCGCCCCCCGACTTGATCACATCCTTGGCCCGGTCGGTGATCTGCATGAAGCCGTGCTCGTCGATGGTGGAGACGTCGCCGGTGTCGAAAAAGCCCTCGGAATCGAGGATGTTTCCCCCCTCGCCCTTGAAGTATTCCCGCACCACGAACGGCCCGCGCACCTTCAGCCGCCCGAAGGCGACGCCGTCGTGCGGCAGTTCATGGCCCGCGTCGTCGGTGAGCTTAAGCTCGATGCCCAGGGGCGCGCGGCCCTGCTTGAGCTTGAATTTCAGCTGCTCTTCCGGCGACATGGCGGCGATCTTGGCGGTGGGGGTGGCCTGAGTGCCGAGGGGCGAGGTCTCGGTCATGCCCCAGGCGTGGGTGACGTCGACGCCGTAGTCGTCGCGGAAGGCCCGCACCAGGGCCTCGGGCACCGCCGAGCCGCCGATCACCACCCGTTTCAATGTGGTCAGTTTTCCGTTGGTGGATTGCAGATGCATGAGCAGCATCTGCCAGACCGTGGGCACGGCGGCGGAGAAGGTGACGCCCTCGGTCTCCAGCAACTCATGGATCGCCGACCCGTCCATCTTGGCGCCGGGGAGGACCAGCTTGGCGCCCACCGCCGGCCCCGAGAAGGCGATACCCCAGGCGTTGGCGTGGAACATCGGCACTACCGGCAGGATCACGTCGGTATTGGACAGACCCATAACGTCAGCCTGCAGGGTGGTCAGGGTGTGCAGGAAGTTGGAGCGGTGCGAATAGAGCACCCCCTTGGGATTGCCCGTGGTGCCGGAGGTGTAGCAGAGGCCGCAGGCGCTGTTCTCCTCGAAGCCGCCCCAGGTCGCGTCCGGGGAATGCTGCTCGACCAGGGTCTCGAAGCACAGGGCGCCGGGATAGGCCGCCTCGACCATGTGGCCGTCGTCGGTCATCACCACCACCTTTTCCACGTTCGGCATCTTGTCGCGATGCTCGAGCAGGGTGGGCAGGAAGGTCAGGTCGGTGAAGATGATCCGGTCTTCGGCGTGGTTGATGATGTAGCAGAGTTGCTCGGCGAACAGGCGCGGGTTGAGGGTGTGGCAGACCGCCCCCATGCCCATGATCGCGTACCAGATCTCGATGTGGCGCGAGGTGTTCCAGGCCAGGGTCGCCACCCGGTCGCCGGGCTTGATCCCCAGGGCGATCAGGGCGTTGGTCAGGCGTTTGGCCCGCTCGTGCATCTGCGCATAGGTGGTGCGGGTGATCGGGCCCTCCACCGACCGGCCGACGATCTCGCGGTCGCCGTGCCATTGCGCGGCATGGTCGAGGATCTTGTCGACCGTCAACGCCCAGTTCTGCATCAAGCCCAGCATCAAACAGTTTCCTCACGCCTTGATTTTCACAAACCTTATGGCGGAAGGGCTGGCGGAGCAATCCGGCGGCCCTGCGGGCCTAGGGAAACAGCCGCGACGGCGTCCAGGCGGCGCCCGTCGCCCGTTTGGTGAACACCAGGCGCTCGTGCAGCCGAAACGGCCGGTCGCGCCAGAACTCCAAGGCCTGGGGAACCACGCGGTAGCCGGACCAGTGCGGCGGCCGGGGCACGCGGCCGACGCCGAATTTCAGGGCATATTCGGCGACCCGCTTTTCCAGGGCCAGGCGATCCGACGTCGGACGCGACTGGTCGGACGCCCAGGCGCCGATCTGGCTGGATCGGGCTCTACTGGCGAAATAGGCGTCGGCCTCCGCCTCGGTGACCCGTTCCACCGGCCCCCGCACGCGCACCTGCCGGCGAAGGGACTTCCAGTGGAACAGCAGCGCCGCCTGGGGGTTGGCGGCCAGCTCCACGCCCTTGGCGCTCTCGGTGTTGGTGTAGAAGGTGAAGCCGCGGGCGTCGAAATCCTTCAGCAGCACCATGCGCACATCCGGCAGGCCGTCCGCGTCGGCCGTGGCCACGGCCATGCCGTTGGGATCGTTAATTTCCGAGGCCTTGGCGGCCTCGAACCACTCGGCGAACAGAGCGATGGGGTCGGCCGCGTCAGGCAGAGGCGGCTCCGCCGCCGCACGAGCGGCGTGGTCCTGTTCGCTGGGGGAGGCCGGGATCGGCGAGGGCTGGGTCATGCGGCCCCTATACCCCGAAGCGGTCTTCGATGCAGCCCGCTGGGGAAGCCGCCGCCACCCTTGTGGGCGCCGGGCACACATTCGCCGTATTTTCCACCGGAGGCCAGCTTGGCCGATGCTCCATAAGCCTATGAAATAAATCCCTAATCGCCGAATTTCTCCTTCCGGGATATGCACCGATCGCCGTTCGGCGGGCTTGACATTAGTTAACGTCCCCCGGAGGAATAGCCCGTTAAGGCTTGCTTAACTGTGGCGTGAGGGTGCGATGCTGGGTGTCGCCGCAGGGACCGTGCGGGAGCTTCGCCGCGCCATTGGCGGCCGAGGCTTTGCGATCCTGGCTATCCTAGCCGTGGCGGCGCCCCTGGGCAGCTGCGACTACTGGGGCGATCACGGCCACCGGCTCGGCGGCGGCGGCGCCTGTCCTCGGCCCCAACTGCCGATCAACTCCCAGCCCCAGTTCAACGATCAGCAGCGGGAAATCCGCGCCCTGCGCCAGCGGGGCTTCCGCGGCGACTTCTTCGCCCAGCTGGAATTGGCCCGGCGCTACGAGGGCCGCACGCCCAACGACCGCAACCTGGAAGATCCCGTCGAGGCGGCCACCTGGTACGGCTTGGCGCTGGCCAATCCCGCCGGTTACGAGGCCTTGTCCGGCCGCGGCATGGGCGGGCGCGGCGACCGCTTCCGGATGATCGCCCATTTCGACGACTGCCGCACCTTCGAGCGCGACACCGCCTATCATGAGCTGAACTTCCTGCTGTCGCGCATGGACGGCAACGAGTGGGACAAGGTGCGCAAGCGCATCATCTATGTTCTGTCCACTGGGGGCGCCGACGGCTTCCGCACCTTGGCGCGCATGCATGACGTGGGCTTCGGCCCCTTCGGCGAGCCCGTGGACGACGAGGCGGCCCGCGACGCCGGCGGCGGCAAGGACCACCCCGGCCTCAGCGCCGACCTGCAGCTGTTCCCGCGCAACGACATCGACGCCTACCTCTACAACGACCTCGCCGCCCAGACCGGCGACGTGGGCGCCTTCGTGCTGATGAAGGATTTCGAGCACGCCGCGGCCCAGCGCTCGGGCTATGCCGGGGTGATCGAGTCCAAGGTCAACCGCTGGGTGCCGCCCTATGAGTTCTATCCGCCCGAGGCGGCGCCTTCCGGGGTTCCGCACTCGGACGAGAGCGAGCCCCAGGGCGAGGCCGCCGAGGTCGCCCTGGCGCGGATCGACGAGCTTCCCTTCATCCACGTCATCGACGCCATGCGCTTCCTGGGGGCGATCCCCAAGGACGGCAGCCGAGACACCGATGTGGATCCTCGCGAGATCCAGTCGCTACAGGCCATGCTGGGCCTGGAGCAGAGCGGCCGCCTGAAGCCGATCGAGAAGGTCCGCGCCATCCAGTTCGCCGCGGCGAACGGTTCTGCCAAGTCGCAGCTGGTGCTGGCGGTCATGTACGCCGAGGGCGTGGGCGTTCCGATGGACTTCGCCCGCTCCTACGACTGGTTCGCCAAGGCCGACAAGCAGGGTTCGCCCGAGGCCAAGTACGCCATGTCGAGCTACTTCTCCCTGGGCGTCGCGGGTGTCGCCGACCAGGATAAGGCCAAGGCCGTCGTGTATCAGATCGACGCCGCCCTCTCGGGCTTCAAACCGTCCGCCGACCGCCTGAGCGGCATCCTTGCGCGGACGGCGGCCGGATCGCGGCCAGAAGGTGAAAGGGAACCGTTTTGAGCCGACATTCGCTGCTCCTGGGCGTAGCCATGGCCGCATCGGCGCTGACGGTGCTGGGCGGTAGCGTGGCCTACGCGTCCCCCGAAGCCGGAATCGACGCGGCGATCCGCCCGCGGTTCGGCGTCCTTCTCGATCCGCCGCTGCACCGGCATCGCTATGACCGTCCTGACGGTTATCGTCCCGGCTACGGGTCGCGATACGGAAACGGCTATGGCCCGGGCTACGGCCAGGACTATGGCCAGGGCGGCCCGCCCTACGGCCCCGGCGGACCCGGCGGGCCGAACGGCTATGGCGGCTGGGAGCAGACCGAAACCGTCGATTGCGGCGATCCGGACGCCGGCCCGACCCCCCTGTCCGACGCCCTCTTCCGCCTGGCCGACCACGGCACCCTCTATATCCGCGGCAATACCCAGGCCTGCCATGAGTCGCTGTTTATCGCCCGCCCGGTGATCATCGCTGGCGAGCCGCCGTCGGCCTTCGCCTCGCGGCCGGCGATCGGTCCCGCGACCCTGTCGCCGCCCGACGGCGCGCCCTGCATCACAGTGCGGTCCGGCGTTTCCGACGTGGAGATTCGCGACCTGACGCTGATCGCGCCCCACGGCGGTGGCCATGCCTGCATCGAAGCCTGGGACACCGCCATCGCCCTGGTGCGCACCGAGATCCGCTACGGCGGCGACGGCTCGGCGATCTACGTGTCCGGGGGCGCCCTGCTAGGCAAGGGCCTGGGAATCAGTTCGACCAGCTACGATCCCGCCATCGTCGCCGAAGGGGCGTCGGTGAACATTGAGGGGGCGCTGATCAGCGCCGCCTCGACCGGGATCGAACTGACCCCCACCGCCGGTGGCTCGGCCAAGCTCAGCCACATCAGCATCCTGGCGGATTCAGCGGGGGCGACCGGCGCCACGGCGGAGGTCGGCGTGATCGCCCGCTCGGCCCGCGGGGGACCCTCGAGCGTCGAGATCGAGAACGCCCGGGTGTCCGGCTTCGACACCGGACTGGTGTTCCAGCAAGGCGCGTCGGCCGAGGTCGAGAAGGTCAAGATCACCCACGCCCGGCTGGGCGTCATCTCCGAGGCGCAGAACCTGGAGGTCAAGGACTCGGTGATTGGGGCGACGCGCAGCGGCGCCTACATCATCCGCGGCCAAGCCCACTTCATCAACAACCGGTTCTTCGGCTTCGGCGGCCTGCCGATCGACGTGGAGCCCGGCGCCGAGGTCGAACCGCGGCCGTGGATCGACAATCTGATCTATCCGGCCGGCGGCTGCCGCCATTACGAGATCTTCGAGCGGTGGTGCCGCTATTCGGAAGACATCCCGCCGCCGCTGCTGATCGACGAAGGTCCGGGCGTGCGCGGTTGGGACGGCTTCCCGTTCGAGCCGCCGCACGGCGATCGCGACGACCGGCGCCACGATGGCCATCACGGCTGGTTCGGTTGGGGCCAATAGGCCTCGATCGTCCAACCGTCATGGTGGCGCTGTAGAGTTTTCAGGGGGTAAGGCGTCCGTGGGGGGCCGCGAGCGATCCGCTCGGAGGTCCGGTGTTCATGGGTGTCGTTTGAGTGACGGGACCGATCATGTCCGAAGGCCTAGTTCCAGAACTTCAGCACGCCGTCGATCTGATGGCGCAAAGCCGCGAGCCCGAGGGCCGCGAGGCCGCCGCATCGCCGTCGGCGACCCTGGTCGCCGAGGCCGATCACATTCTCGGTCCGATCCTGGAACACGCCGAGCCCTCGCACATCTACACCGACCACCTGCTGGGCCCGGATCATACCGACGCCCCGCACCCGTCGGCCTATGTCGAGGTCGCCCATACGCCGACCCAGCTTGAGCCGGCCCAGCTGGAGCCGGCCTATGGGACCACGCCCGTGGTCGCCGCCGCGGTCGCTTCGGGGGTGAACGGGGTTGAGCCGGCTCCGGCCGGGGCGCAGAACGCCGCCCTGACCGCGCGGTCCCCCCAGGACCCCGCCCCGCGGAGGTTGAACATGGCCCAATCTGCCGAAACCGTCGTCGACCCGGTGCTGGCGGGGTTCGACCATGTGGTCGCCCTGGTCAGCTATGGCCTTCTGTTCATCTCGGTATTTCTGCTGGGCGTGCCCGCCCTGGCCGCGGCGGCCCTGGCCTATGCGCACAAGCGCGACGCCCATGTGATCGTCGCCACCCACTACCGGTTCCAGCTGCGCATCTTCTGGACCGCCCTGCTGCTGCTGGCCCTGGGGGTGATCTCCGCCGCCGGCGCCTCGGTGATCCTGCTGCAGAAGCTGCTCGACTTCGCCAGCAACCACCTGCCGGGGATGTCCGGGGTGATCGGCCACGGCGGCGCCGCATGGACGGCGCCCCTGGCGGGCGCCCTTGGCGTGGCCTGGATCGTCTTCTTCGTCCTTGCGGTCGGCTGGACCCTGGTCGCCTCGCTGGTCGGTTTCTTCCGCCTTCTAGGCAACAGGCCCATCGGCCATCTGCCGGCCGAGCACTGACCGGGTCGGCGATCCCATAAGGCCAAGCTTAACCGGACATTGACTCTCCTCGCCGCAAACGATGGAGGGATGGGCGGCGAGCACCCTCTTGGCGCGGATGAGGCGTGGCGAATCCTGGGCGTGCCGCCGGGGCTCGACGGGGCGTCCCTGCGTCGCGCCTTCCTGGAGGCGGTCAAGGCCTCCCACCCCGACCGACCCGGCGGCGACGCCGCCCGCCTGCGCGCCGTGGTCGCCGCCTACGCCCTGCTGAAGTCGCCGCCCGGGCTCGCCGCCCCGTCGCCGTCTCGGGCCGCCGCGCCGCTGGCCCGTCCGCTGGTCATCACCCCCGCCCAGGCTGTCATGGGCGGCTCGGCGATCATTGAACTGAGCGGCGAGCGTCAGGTCAGGGTTCAGCTCCCGGCCGGCCTGCGACACGGCGATCGGGTGCGTATCGACGGCCGCCCGCTGGCCGTTTCGGTGCGCGCCGAGGCGGGCGCCGCGGTGCTCGGCGACCACCTTTGCCTGACGGTGGAGGTCGAGCCCGACGTTCTGCGCCATGGGGGGCGGATTACGGTGTCCAGCCCCACCGGAGATCACATCGTCTGGGTTTCCCGCACCGCCGCCGGGCGCGGGTTCGTTCGGGTGACGGGCCTGGGTCTGCCCGCCCGCGCCGGCCACGCCCGCGGCCATCTGTTCGTCCGCCTGCGTCCGACCTCTGCGCGGACCCCGGAGCGGGCGTCCCGGGACCTGCTGCGCCGATTTACCGCCGCCTGGGCCGCGTGATTTGGCGCAAGCCATCGCTTTCGGCTAGAAGGCCCCCATGTCGCACAACATCTTCGGGCACCTCTTCCGCGTCACCACCTGGGGCGAAAGCCATGGGCCGGCCCTCGGCTGCGTGATCGACGGCTGCCCGCCAGGCCTGCCGCTGACCCCCGAGGACATTCAAGTCTGGCTGGATCGACGCCGGCCGGGCCAGGGCAAGTTCGTCACCCAGCGCCAGGAGCCGGATGCGGTGCGCATCCTGTCGGGGGTGTTTGAGGACGACCGCACCGGCGGTCCGGTCACCACCGGCACGCCGATCTCGCTGATGATCGAGAACGTCGACCAGCGCTCGAAGGACTATTCCGAGATCGCCCAGGCCTTTCGCCCGGGTCACGCCGACTACGCCTATTTCGCCAAATACGGCGTGCGCGACTATCGCGGCGGCGGCCGCGCCTCCGCCCGGGAGACCGCGGCGCGGGTGGCGGCGGGGGCTGTGGCGCGCAAGGTGCTGGGTCCCGGGGTCGCCATTCGCGCAGCCCTGGTGCAGATCGGCCCCGACGCCGTGGATCGCGGGCGCTGGGACTGGGCCGAGGTCGAGCGCAACGGCTTCTGGTGCCCGGACCCGGCCACGGTCGAGGTCTGGGAGCGCCGCCTGGAGGCGGTGCGCAAGGCCGGCTCGTCGATTGGGGCGGTGATCGAGGTCGAGGCGACCGGGGTCCCGGCCGGCTGGGGCGCGCCGATCTACGGCAAGCTCGACGCGGAGCTGGCCTCGGCCCTGATGTCGATCAACGCCGCCAAGGGGGTGGAGATCGGCGAGGGCTTCGCCTCCGCCGCCCTCAGCGGCGAGGAGAACGCCGACGAGATGCGCCCGGGCGCCGACGGTCCCCTTTTCCTGTCCAACCACGCCGGCGGCGTGCTGGGGGGAATTTCGACGGGCCAGAGCGTGGTCGCCCGGGTGGCGTTCAAGCCGACCTCGTCGATCCTCGCCCCCCGTCGCTCCATCAACGAGGCCGGCGAGGCGATCGAGGTGCGGACAAAGGGCCGGCACGACCCCTGTGTCGGAATCCGTGCGGCCCCGGTCGTCGAGGCCATGGTCGCCTGCGTCCTGGCCGACGCCTTCCTGCGGCATCGCGGGCAGGTCGGCGATAAGGTTGCCGCTGCGTCGAATGCTCGCGCTATAGACGATTAGCAGCGCGCCACCCCTGTCTTCAGCCGATCGAATCGCCAAGTAATCTATCTGATAGGGTTGACCGACCGAGCCGCGCTTCGTAATGGCGAGAGTTACACCGTACTGAGAGCCGTACAGCTTCGCCGGCCCGCTTCCGCGCCGAGGATAACCCCAGTTTCACGGATCCGACTTGCGCTCTGAACTATTGAGAATACTTCTGGTGGACGATAACCACCATATGCGCGTGCTCCTCACGGAAATCCTGCGCGCGGTCGGGGTTAAGCACGTCTACGAGGCCAACGACGGGGCCGAGGCCCTGCAGGTCATGCGCTCAAACCCCATCGACATCATCATGAGCGACCTGGCGATGCAGCCCCTGGACGGCATCGATTTCGTCCGCCTGCTGCGCAATTCTCCGGACAGTCCCAATCCGATGGCGCCGGTGATCATGATCACCGGCCACTCCACGCAAAAGCGCGTGCAGGAGGCCCGCGACGTGGGGGTCAATGAATTCCTGTCCAAGCCGGTCACCGCCCGCGGTGTGCTGGAGCGGATCGCCCAGGTGGTGGACAACCCCCGCGCCTTCGTCCGCACCAGCGCCTATTTCGGCCCGGATCGGCGGCGACGGGCGGATCCCAACTATACCGGACCGCGGCGACGGGCGTCGGACAAGGCCTGAGGCGGAACGCCTTTTCCTCTCCCATTCATGGGGGAGGAGAAGACACGCCAATTCGAGCTAATTTGAACCCGCCCCTCAGCCCACCACCATCGCGCAGCGCTCGCCGATCGTCGGCCGCGAGACGACCACCTTCGACAGTCCCGGGAACCGCGGCGACAACTGCGTCGCGAAATGCAGGCACAGCCGCTCCAGGGTGGGCGTCTCCAGTCCCGGCTTCTCGTTGAGCAGCCCATGGTCCAGCTCGGCGGCGACGGCGCGCAGGGCCTCGTCCAGGGCCGCCAGATCCGTCACCCAGCCGCTGACCGGGTCCGCCGGCCCGCGCACGCTCGCCTCGACCCGGAAGGAATGGCCGTGCAGGCGGCGATAGCGGTGGTCCGCCGGGCCCTGCTGGATGTAGTGGGCGGCGTCGAAGGTGGCGGACTTGGTGATTTCAAACAGGGGTTCGGTCATGGGCGGGGCGGCCGGGCTCCAAGCGGATCGCTCAGGCGATGCCGATGTACTTGTGGGTTTGCAGGCTTAAACGCCACCGGGGGTGGGAAAGGCAATAGGCCACGGCCGCGCGGGTGTTGGCCTCCCGCGAAGAACTATCCATCGGCTGAAGGTAGAACCGCTCGAAATCCAGGCCTTCGAATCGGGCCGGATCGACGCCGGCCTGCGGGAACACCAGCTTCAACTCCTGGCCGCGGGTCTGGGCGAGGGGCGCGTCGGCCTTCGGGCTGACGCAGATCCAGTCGATTCCCTCCGGCGCCGGCAGGGTGCCGTTGGTCTCCACGGCGATGGAGAAGGCCTCGGCGTGCAGGGCCGCGATCAGGTCCGCATCCAGTTGCAAGAGCGGCTCGCCGCCGGTGCATACCACCAGCCGGCCCTCGCGGTCCTGGCCCCAACAATCGGCGATGGCCCGCGCCAGGATCTGGGCGTTTTCGAACCGGCCGCCGCCCGGGCCGTCCACGCCCACGAAATCGGTGTCGCAGAAGGTGCAGACCGCGCCGGCGCGATCGACTTCGCGGCCGCTCCAAAGGTTGCAGCCGGCGAACCGGCAGAACACCGCCCGCCGCCCGGCCTGACCGCCTTCGCCCTGCAGGGTCAGGAAGGTCTCCTTGACCGCATAGCTCATGGGGTCAGCGCCGGCCGGCCGGCCGCGACCCATTCCCCCCAGCCGCGGGCGCGCAGTTCGCAGGCCGGACAGGTTCCGCAGCCCGCCCCCCAGTCGTGCATCGTCCGGTCGCCGAGGTAGCAGGTGTGGCTTTCGCTGATCGTCACCTCGACCAGCGCCTCGCCGCCCAGTCCCTTGGCCAAGGCCCAGGTCTGCGCCTTGGTCAGCCGCATCAGCGGGGTCTCAATGACGAAGTCCCGCGCCATCCCGAGGTTCAGCGCGGTCTGCATGGCGTCCAGGGTGTCGCGCCGGCAGTCGGGGTAGCCGGAGAAGTCGGTCTCGCACATGCCGCCGACCAGGACGCCCAGGCCTCGCCGGTCGGCCAGGGCGGCGGCGTAGGTGAGAAACACCAGGTTGCGGCCCGGCACGAAGGTCGAGGGCAGGCCGCGCTCGGTGACCTCGATGGCCCGGTCCGAGGTCATGGCGGTTTCGCCGATGGCGCCGAAGGCGCGCAGGTTCAGCCGGTGGTCGGGGCCCAGGCGGGGCGCCCAGTCCGCAAAGCGGCGCAGGATCGCCCGGCGCACCTTCTGGCGGGCCTTCAGCTCCACGGCGTGCCGCTGGCCGTAGTCGAAGCCCACGGTCTCCACGCGTCCGTATTGCTGCAACGCCCAGGCCAGGCATGCGGTGGAATCCTGGCCGCCCGAGAAGAGGACCAGGGCGCCGACATTAGAGGTCGGGTCTTCGGACATTCGGTTCGCCATGATTTCCTGCGGCGATGCGGCCAAGCCGTATCCAGGCGCGAGGTCTTACACGAGGGGCCGGGCGGGGAAAACCTTCGACGATAGCGGGGCGCCAGATGAGGTAACCGGCGCCTGCGACTTCAAGTCACGTCGTTCTTCGTCGCCCAGGTATTCAGCGGCGGAACGGCCGCAACTGCAGCCTTAAGGACTTTGCAAGCCTGGTTCGCCCATAGTGATAGTCCATCAGCATCCGTGTTTCCCCATGCCAGATATTTCGAGTTTGATCGACGATATCGCGCCGGTCGCCGCTGACGCCCTCGGCGGCGCCCTCTTGGACCGTTTCCTGGACCATCCGGGCTGCGATCTTCTTGTGGTCGCCACACCGGCGGGCCAGCCGGTGGGCGTCGTCACCCGCGGCGCCGTGCGGCCGCAGGATGCGCACCGCTCCGCGACCGAACTGGCCTCGCCGCCGGTGACGGTGGGGGTGGACATGGAGATCGACGAGGCCTGCGCCCTGCTGCTGGCCCAGCGCGACCCGCCGGCCGGCCTGGTGGCCATCGACGGGGGCGTCTATCGCGGGGTGGTCAGCGCCCGCGGCCTGCTGCGCAGCCAGTGCGAAGATCGCCAGGCCGCCGCGGCCGGCCGCCACTTCATGGAGGTGATCAGCCACGAGATCCGCACGCCGATGAACGGCGTCCTGGCGGTGGCCGAACTCCTGCGACGCCAGCCCCTGTCATCCGACTCCCAGGCCTATGTGCGCACGATCATCGAATCCAGCCACGCCACCCTGCGGGCCCTCAACGACGCCCTGGATCTCGCCCGGGCCAATACGGCGAGCCTGGCGCTCAACACCGCCCCGTCGGTCCTGCGCGACGTCATGGACAAGGTCCAGGGCGGCTGGGAGGCGCGCGCCGCCCAGAACGGGGTGACCCTGTTGGTCGCCTATGACGGTGATCCGGACCTGGCCGCGGTGATCGACGCGGAGCGGGTCAGGCAGGTGTTCGACGGGTTGATCGAGACCGCCCTGACCCTGAACCGTCGCGGCGCCATCGAGGCCAGCCTGCAGGCGAGCCGGACGGCGGACGGCCTTCGGCTGATCGGTCGGGTGCGGGACGCCGGGGGCGGGCTGACCGCGGCGCGGCTCTCCAGCCTCTTTTCCGACCCCGCCGGCTCGACGGACGGGGGCGGCCAGACGCGGCTGGGCCTGGCCCTTTGCCGCCGCATCGTCGAGCGCATGGCCGGGGTGGTCCGCGCCGAGGCCAATGTGGGCGCCGGAGCGACCATCGCCTTCGAATTCCTCGCCCCCGAGGCCATCCCCGAGGTCGAGGCGCCCCTGCGGCCGGCCGCCGGCCAGCGCGGCGCCCACGTGCTGGTGGTGGACGACAATGCGACCAACCGCATGGTCGCCGAGGCCCTCTGCGAGATGTTCGACTACACCTCCGAATGCGTCGTCGACGGGGTGGAGGCGGTGGACGCGGCCCGAACGGGGCGTTTCGACCTGATCCTGATGGATATCCGCATGCCCAGGATGGACGGTGTCGAGGCGACGAAGGCCATCCGCCGTTTGCCCGGCGCCGCGGGCGCGGTGCCGATCATCGCCCTGACCGCCAACGCCGATCCTGAAGACGCCAAAATCTACCTCGCGGCGGGGATGCACAGCGTGGTGGAAAAACCGCTGAAGCCGGAACGGCTGCTGGAAGCCATAAGCCTCGCCCTGCCCGCGACGCCGCGCCGGCGGTCGCAGGCGGCGTAGGGGCGCTGAGATCAGGGCGAGTTGACGCTTCTTCTCCTCCCCCACGAATGGGGGAGGATAAGGGGGTGATCGCAAGACTACTCGATGCGCCTACGCGCCGTAGAGGACGCTGATGGTCTCGGCCACGCAGGCCGGGCGGTCTTCGCCCTCGATCTCGATGGTGCAGAGGTTCTTGATCTGCACGCCGCCGGCCTTGGCCTCGACGCCGATCAGCTTCTGGCGCATGCGCACCCGCTTGCCGACGCGAACCATGTTGGTGAAGCGCACCTTGTCGGAGCCGTAGTTGATGCCCCGAGTGACTCCCGTGACATTGAGCATGCCGATGCTGAGGAAGGGGATCAGCGACAGGGTCAGGTAGCCGTGGGCGATGGGGCCGCCGATTTCGCGGTTGGCGCGCTCGACATCCACGTGGATCCACTGGTGATCGCCGGTGGCCTCGGCGAACAGGTTGACCCGTTCCTGGCTGATCTCCAGCCAATCCGAAACACCGACCTCCTGACCGACGATGCTGGCCAGATCCTTCAGTTCCACCGCGTCCATGGACGGCTCCCTCTAAATTCCAAACGCGCGTTTGATCGCACCTTCCAGCGAGGCGGGCAAGCCGCCGCGCCCGCCTAGGCCGCCAGGGACGCGGCGACCTTGCCGAGGATCATGTCGGCGGCCTTCTCGGCGATCATGATGGTGGGAGCGTTGGTGTTGCCGGAGACCAGCCGCGGCATCACCGAGGCGTCGATGACCCGCAGGCCCTCCACCCCGATCACCCGCAGCTGGGTGTCGACCACGGCGGCGGGCCCCGCGCCCATCTGGCAGGTGCCCACCGGGTGGTAGAGGGTCGAGCCGCTCATGCGTGCGTACTCGAGCAGGGCTTCGTCGGTGGCGAGGTCAGGCCCCGGGTTCATCTCGTGGTCGATGTAGCGGGCCAGGGCCGGCTGGGCGGCGATGGTGCGGCACCAGCGCAGGCCGGCGACGGCCACCTCCTGGTCCAGGGGATCGGCCAGGTAGTTGGCCAGGATTGACGGATAGACGGTGGGGTCGGCGGACTTGATGCGGATGTGGCCGCGGCTTTCCGGCCGCAGCTGGCAGGGGGCCATGGTCAGGCCCGGCAGGTCCTCCATCTGCATCTTCTGCTCGTTGAACATCTTCTCCAGGTCCATGGTCGCCGGCAGGATGTGGAACTGCAGGTCCGGCCCCGCGAGGTCGGGGCGCGACTTGCAGAAGGCGGCGATGTGGGCGGCCGAGAGGCTGAGCAGGCCCTTGCGCTGGAAGACGTACTTGACCACCTCCCCCACCATCCGGGCGCCCTTGGACATCTCGTTGATCGAGATCACCCCCGGCTTTAGCCGGAAGCGCGCGCCCATCATGTAGTGGTCCTGCAGGTTCTCCCCGACGCTGGGCCGGTCGACCAGCACCGCGACGCCATGGTCGCGGAGCAGCTCGCCGCCGCCGATCCCGGACAGCTGCAGAAGCTGCGGCGAATTCACCGCGCCGCCGGCGAGGATGACCTCCGCCTTGGCCGTCGCCGTCCGCGTTGCGCCATTCTGAGTGAAGGCGACGCCGACAGCGCGCTTGCCCTCGAAGATCACCCTGCTGGCGAGGGCGTTCGTCTCCACCCGCAGGTTGGCCCGGCCCATCACCCCATGCAGGTAGGCCACCGCCGCCGAGCAGCGCTGGCCGTTCTTCACCGTCAGCTGGTACCAGGAGACGCCTTCCTGGTCCTCGCCGTTCAGGTCCGCCTTGCGCGGGATGCCGGCCTGTTCGCAGGCGTCGATGACGGCGTTGGAGACCTCATGGGTCTCAGTGACGTCCGAAACGTTCAGCGGCCCGCCCTGGGCGTGCTCGGCGTCCGCGCCGCGCTCCTGGTTCTCGGCGCGCAGGAAATAGGGCTTCACGTCGTCCCAGCCCCAGCCGTCGCAGCCCAGCTGGCGCCAACCATCGTAATCGGCGTGCTGGCCGCGGATGTAGAGCAGGCCGTTGATCGAGGACGAGCCGCCGAGCACCTTGCCCCGCGGCCAGACGTGTGGACGCCCGCCCGTGCCGGGATCGGGTTGGGTGGTGTAGAGCCAGTTGACCTTGGGGTCCTTCAGGGTCTGCGAATAGCCCACCGGGGTGTGGATCATCAGGTTGGACATGAACTGGCCGAGGTTGTGGGTCGGCCGGTCGTCGCCGCCGGCTTCCAGCAGCAGCACCCGGGTCTTGCCGTCGGCGGTCAGCCGGTTGGCCAGCACGCATCCGGCCGATCCGGCGCCGACGATGATGTAATCGGCCTCGATGTCCCCGTTCATGGTCTTCTCCCGCGCACATTATCAGTGTTCATTGAGGTCGACGTATCGCGCGCGCCGCCTGCCCTGGCAACGGCGCCCGAACGGAACCCGGATCAATGGCCGCCGCCAAGGCGCGCCGAGGCTGCAAAGAGGAACGCACACCATGGCCGCCGCCCCCACCTTCGAGACCCTGCTCTACGCCGTCGAGGACGGGATCGCGACCATCACCCTGAACCGGCCCGACAAGCTGAACGCCTTCACCGCCCGCATGGCGCAGGAACTGATCGCCGCCTTCGACGCCACCGACGCCGACGACGCCGTGGGCGCGGTGATCGTCACCGGGGCCGGCCGCGGCTTCTGCGCCGGCGCGGACCTCTCCGCCGGCGCCGCCACCTTCGACTATGAGGCGCGGGGCGAGGCGGCGCGGGAGGAGGTCAAGGTCGACGGGGTCAATCGCGACAGCGGCGGCCGGGTGACCTTGCGCATCTTCGACAGCCTCAAGCCAGTGATCGCCGCGGTGAACGGCCCCGCCGTCGGCATCGGGGTGACCATGCAGCTGGCCATGGACATCCGCATCGCCTCGGAAAACGCTCGTTTCGGCTTCGTCTTCGCCCGCCGGGGCATTGCGCCGGAGGCCTGCTCCTCCTGGTTCCTACCCAGGCTGGTGGGCATCTCCCAGGCCCTGGAGTGGTGCTATTCGGGCCGGGTCTTCCCCGCCGCCGAGGCCAAGGAGGGCGGCCTGGTCCGCTCTATTCACGCCCCGGACGATCTGCTGCCCGCCGCCCGGGCCATCGCCCGGGAGATCATCGACAACACCGCGCCGGTCTCTATCGCCATCACCCGGCAGATGATGTGGCGCGGCCTGACCGCCAGCCATCCCATGGAGGCCCACCGCGCCGACAGCCGGGCGATCCAGGCCCGCGGCGCGGCGCTGGACGCGCGGGAAGGGGTGACGTCGTTCCTGGAAAAGCGCCAGCCGGCCTATCCGAACAAGGTCTCCAGCGACCTGCCGGACATCTGGCCGTACTGGGAGACGCCCAAGTTCAAGTAGGGGGTAGGGGAGCGGCGATTGCGGCGCCCTGGGTGCTTCGACACGCGCGCGAAGAGCGCGCTACTCAGCNNGAGCAGGGAGCGCAGCGACTGTGTCGAAGGACGCACGCGGCCCGCTGCGGCGCTCGGTACGCGGCGGCTTACACCGGGCAGACCTGGTCACGGCGCCATCATCATTGATGACGGCATGCCCTGAAACCCTTGGCTGCGTCAAACGCCGGAGCAGACTCGCCACCAAGGTTTAAGGGCGCTCCAGTTTCCGCCCGCTTAGGCAGCGGGGCCTCGGCGACGTGGGACATAGCCGCACCCTTGCCCACCTCACATCCGCCGCAAACCCGCGGTTAACCCTGTTATGCTCCACTCAAGCCCCGTCACACCCCCCAAGGGCGTTCGATGAACGAGTCCGCGCCCCTCAACCTCAAGCCTGACGACGCCCCCGTCTCCCGCGCGCGCACAGCCCTGTTCAAGCGGCTGGCCGACATCGTCTGCCTGCCGTCCAGCCGGGTGAACGCCTTCGAGCGCAGCATGATCGCCGACCTGCTGACCGACATGCTGCGCGAGGCGGTGACCTCGGAGCGGGCGCGGGTGGCGCGGCGGCTGGCCAATCTGACCGAGATCCCGCCGACCCTGGTGCGCATGTTGCTGCGCGACGAGTTCGAGGTGGCCCAGCCCCTGCTGGAACACTGCGAATCCCTGAGCGACGCCGACCTGCTGGACTGCGCCCGGCGCGGGACCCTGGACCACCGCCGCCAGATCGCCGCCCGGCGCGGGGTGAGCGAGCTGGTGGGGGAGGCCCTGATCGAGGCCCTGGAGCCACCGGTAGTCGAGCTCTTGCTGCGCAACACCCTGGCGCGGCTGTCGGCCGATTCGGTGGAGCGGCTGGTGGCCGCCACCCGGGAGCATCCGCGCTTCATTCCGCTGGTGCTGCGGCGCTCGGAGCTTCGCCCCTCCCACGCCTATATCCTGTTCTGGTGGGCGGACGCCGAGGCGCGCAAGACGATCCTGCAGCGGTTCGCCGTCTCCCGCGAGGTGCTGCAGGAGGCCGCCGCCGACGTCTATCCCCTGGCCGCGGCCGAGGGTTGGCAGGAGCCGGTCTCGCGCAAGGCCCTGCAGTTCATCGAGCGGCGCCAGCGCAACCGCGCCGCCCTTGAGCGCTCGTCCTTCGGCAGTCTTGAGGCCGCCGTCAGCGCCGCGGAGGCCGGACTGACCCGGGAGGTGGCCCAGGAGATCGCCTATCTGTCGGGCCTGAAGCCGATGACCGGGGCGAAGATCCTCAGCGACGCCGGCGGTGAGTCCATCGCCATCCTCTGCAAGGCGACGGGGCTTTCCAAGGCGTCGGTGCGCGCCCTGTGGCGGGCGCTGCGGCGCCCCGAGGTCGATGGAGAGGGCCGGATCGCGGCTGGCCTGGAGCGGGTGCTGATCACCTACGACATGATCGCCGTGGACCGCGCCCAGACTGTGCTGCGCTACTGGAACTGGTCGCTGACCTCGGCGATGACCCCGACCCTGATGCAGGCGATTCGCGATGGCGAGGAGGCCGATCTGGAGACCTATTCGACCTCTGAGCGGGCCGCGATGCTGGCCTGGTCCGGCGATTTCGGCCGCTAGCC
>PLSW01000193.1 GCA_003165275.1 Caulobacteraceae bacterium | reverse complement strand
ACGGCCCGAAAACACGGGCTCAACATCCTCGACACCCTGAGCCAGCCCCCAAACGAAATCATCGCGCAACTCTAACGGCAGGTCCGACGTAACCCGTTTGGGGCGGGGTGCTTGGGAGTCAGGGACACAATTTCAGGGAGCCGTCCAATTCCGGCCCTGGCGTCGCCGTTCCCTGAGGTTTCCGCGTGGGCGCTGGGCCATTGTCCGTGTCCCTGGTTTTCACGCCACCAGAAGCCGCGCGCCGATCGCCAGCAGCAACGCCGGCGGCATGACCAGCACGCCCACCTTCAGGAATCGCCAAAAACCCACGGTCTGACCTTCGCGGCGGATGGCGGTCAGCCAGAGGATCGTCGCCAGCGAGCCGGTGATCGACAGATTCGGCCCCAGGTCGACGCCGATCAGCAGGGCGTCCACGACGCTTTGCGGCGGATTGGCCTGCGCGATCGTCGTGCTGGCGACAAGGCCCGCCGGCAGGTTGTTCATCAGGTTGGACGCGATGGCGAGCAGACCCCCCGCCCACGCCGCGGTCCCGGGCGCGGAGACCTGCGCGGCGGCCTTGAGGGCGGCGGCGAGGGCGCTGGTCACCCCGGTCGTGTTCAACGCCTCCACCAGGACAAACAGCCCGGCGACAAGGGGCAGCACGGCCCACGAAACGCCTTTCAGCAACACGGCCGGGGGTTCGCGATTGCGGACGAGGACGACCAGCGTTGTCGCCGCCCCAAGGATGCAGGTCGGCAGTCCGAGAGGGATGTCGAAGGCTGAGACCCCCAGGAGGCCGACGGCAGTCAGCGCGATCCCGACCAGCGCGGTTTTCCCGCCGACCGAGAGCTTCGGCTGCTCCACGTGACCCTCGCAAGGGCCCCGCAGGTTCGAGCGCTCAACAAGCCTCAGCGCCCCATAGGTGGCCAGTATGGCGAGCGCCGAGGGCAGGGCAAAGCGCGCCAGCCAATGGCCCAGCGGCGGGATATGGCCCGCATAGAGCACGAGGTTGGCGGGATTGGAGATCGGCAGCACGAAGCTGGCCGCGTTGGCGATGAAGGCGCAGATGAACAGATAGGGAAGCGGATCCACCTTCGCCTTCCTGGTGGCGGCGTAGACCGCCGGCGTCAGCACCACCGCCGTCGCGTCGTTGGACATGAAGGTCGTGACCAGAACGCCGACGCCGTAGAACAGCAGGAACAGGCGCTTCGGCGAGCGGTCGGCCCGGTTCACCGCATAGGCCGCCACCCAGTCGAACAGCCCTTCGCGCCGCGCGGTCTCCGAGAGCAGCATCATCCCGGTCAGGAAGAGGTAGACGTCCAGCCCCTTGCCGACCGCCTTCAATCCGTCCGCCCAGGGCAGCAGGCCCAGGACAAGCAAGGTCGCGGCGCCCGCAACCGCCCAGACGGCTTCAGGCCATTTGAAGGGCCGCACGATCACCCCGGCGGTGGCCAGGCCGGCGATGATCCAGATGGCGATGTGGGTTGAGGTCAGGATCAGGGGATCTAAGCGGAAACGGGGGACACGCACAATATTCGGCGCCTGCGCGGGGGCGTCACACGGCCAGACGCCAGAGCAAACGCGCCGCCAAGGGTTTAGGTGGCGTCTGTTTCGATCGCGGGCCCGTTTGTGGGTGCGGCCATCGGCGTCGCCGTCCCGATCGTCGCCGACGTGGGCGGGGTTGCACTACGGCCGGTGTGTGGTTCGAGACGCTCCCTGCGGTCGCCCTCACCATGACTGGGTTTCGTGGGCTGCAATAGATCCTAGTCATGGTGAGGAGCGCGCCCGTCGCGCGCGTCTCGAACCACGCACCCTTTCGCGACCCTGCCGCCTGGAGCGCCGCGCACGGCGCAGGGCGTGGCCCGCGGGGGGACCGCGTCTTACGTCCCAAAACCGCATTGACGCCGCGCGTGCATCGGGCCACGTCAGGCGGCGGGGCGCCGCCTGGAGCCGGAGCGACAAGGCCGATGGTCACTGATCTGCACTTCCGCGCCGCCACGGCGCGCAACGCCCTGGTGATCATCGCCGTGGTGGTGGCGGGCGCGGCCTTCCTGTGGCTGCGCGGCATCCTCACTCCCCTGGCCCTGGCCCTCTTCCTGATGGTGATGATCGACGGCTTCGCCCGGGTGCTGCACGAGAAGCTGAAGTTCGCCACCCAGGCCGCCCTGCCGGTGGCGATCCTGCTCTCCATCGTGCTCCTGGGCCTGACCGCCTTCGTGGTCGCCGACAACGCCGGCGGATTCGCCCAGGAACTGGTCGGCTACGGCCCGCGGCTGAACGGGATCATCGCCAAGGCCGCCACCTCCTTTGGCGTCACCGCCCCGCCGACCCTTGACGAGCTGGTGCGCAAGCTGAACCCGGAAAGCTACCTCGGAACCATCGCCGACAGCCTGAAGGGCTTCGCGACCACCGCCATCCTGGTGCTGATCTACCTCGGCTTCCTGCTGGCCTCCCGCCAGGGTTTCGAGCGCAAGTCCCACCACCTGTTCCCAGGGGCGGAGAGCCGCGCTGAGGCGGCGCAGATGTTCCAGCGCATCAGCGACGGCATCGAGCGCTATCTGTGGATCCAGACCGTCACCTGCGGGATGATCGCCATCGCTTCCTGGGTGATCATGGCGATCCTGGGCCTCGACAACGCCCTCTTCTGGGCCTTCCTGATCTTCATCGTCGGCTTCATCCCGATCATCGGGGGGGCGGTGGGCATACTGGTGCCGCCGGTCTTCGCCCTGGTGCAGTTCGACGGCTGGTGGCAGGCGGTCGCCCTGCTGGCCGGGCTGCAGGCGGTGAATTTCTTCGTCGGCAACATCGTCTACCCCCGCATGCAGGGTCGCAGCCTGAACATCGACCCGGTGGTGGTGCTGCTGTCCCTGGCCTTCTGGGGCGGCATCTGGGGCTTTCCCGGCATGTTCCTGTCCACCCCGCTGACGGTGACGGCCATGGTCATCCTGGCGCAGTTTCCCAGCTCCCACTGGGTGGCTGTGCTGCTGTCCGGCGACGGGGATCCCTTCGGCGGCGAGGCGATCGAGGCCCAGGAGCAGGCCAAGGCCGTGGCTGAGACCGCGGCGACGCCCGAAATCGCCGCCGCCCAATAGGGGCCCCGGCAAATAATCGTCTCCAGGGGCTGGACATCGGCCCAAGGCCTCCTATCTCCACCCTGTTCGGGCTTCCCCCCAGGTCCGAACCTGACGACGGCGCTGCCGGCGTCCATGGAAAGCGATCTTGCCGGCTCCCCCTCCGGCAAGACCCGCGCCGCCGGATGGCACAGCCTCCGGCGGCGTTTCGCGTTTAGGGGCGACGCTCCTCCCCCACTTATGGGGGAGGTGTCGCGAGCGTAGCGACGCGACGGAGGGGGCAAGTCTGCGCCCTCAACTTGCCCCCTCCGGCCCCTCACTTCGTTCGGGTCCACCTTCCCCATAAATGGGGGAGGAGCTGAATCCGGCGTACTTGCCGCGAAAACCGGCCCAATTCCCCAGCTACCCCGCGACAAAACCGCCCAGAATTCGCCAAATCCGGCCGGATTCACGGTTTCAAAGCACCGGATCACGCACTAGGGTCCGCGCCCATGCCAGCCGAGGCCCCCGCATGAATCTCGCCATCGATCCGAGGGCGAGCCACGCCCTCGCCGACGCCTTCGCCCAGGCGCTGAAGCGCCCGGCCGGGGCCGCCCCCGCTATACTCGACGAGAACGAGGCCTCGTTCATCGACCAGGTCGCCGAGGACTATCTGGCCGACGAGCTGCCGGAATTCTCCGCCGCCGACTTCGCCGCCAACGTCGCCGACTTCTGGGCCTTCGCCGAGGCCCGCGCCGGCGCCGAGCCGATGATCCGCGTCGCCCGGGCGGTCTGCGCCGACGGCCGCACCATCGCCCGCGACCGACTGGAGATCCTGCAGACCGACTCCCCCTTCCTGGTCGACAGCGTCATGGCCCAGATCGCCGAGTCCGGCCTCTCGGTCCGGGCCATGTTCCATGCGGTGATCGAGGTGCGCCGGGACGCCCAGGGCCGCCGGCGCAAGCGCGGGACCTCCGGCCGCGAATCGATGATCCAGGTGATGCTGGATCCCATGTCCGGCGCCGAGGCCCAGACCCTGGTCGTCGCCCTCCGCGCCGCCCTGGCCGACGTGGCCGTGGCCGTGGGCGACCACCGCGCCATGCTGGCCCTGGTCGACCGCGCCATCGCCGACCTGAAGACCGCGACCGGCCACGTCCGCCCGGAGCTTCTTGAGGAGTCCGCCACCTTCCTGCGCTGGATGCGCGACGACAAGTTCATCTTCCTGGGGGCGCGCCTCTACGACTATCCCCGCACCGCCAGCGGCGACTATGCGGCGGAGGAGCCCCTCTACCAGCCCGAGGACAGCCTCGGCGTCCTGCGCGACGCCAACCGAATGGTCCTGCGCCGCACCAACGAGCCGGCGGTGCTGAGCGCGGCCCTGCGCCACAACCTGCAGCGCGCGGCGCCCCTGGTGATCGCCAAGTCCAACCTGATGTCGCGCATCCACCGGCGGGTCTACATGGACTACGTCGGCGTGCGCCGGTACGGCGCCGACGGCATGGCCGAGGGGGAGATCCGCTTCGTCGGCCTCTTCACCTCCGAGGCCTACGACGCCCCGGTCGAGAAAATCCCCCTGGTGCGCCGCAAGGTCGAGGACGTGCTGGCCCTGGCTGGCAAGACCGCCGGCGGCCACTCCGACCGGCGCCTGCGCAACATCCTGGAGAACTACCCCCGGGAAGAACTCTTCCAGATCGGGCCGGACGACCTGCTGACCATCTCCCTGGGCATCCTGCACCTGCAGGACCGGCCGCGGACGGGGATCTTCCTGCGCTTCGACCCCTTCGACCGCTTCGTCTCGGTGATGCTGTTCCTGCCCAGGGAAGGCTACGACAGTGACGTGCGCGCCCGCGCCGGCCGCATCCTGGCGGAGGGCTTCGGCGGCTGGATCTCGGCCTACTACCCGGCCTTTTCCGACGCCCCCCTGGCGCGGGTGCACTTCATCATCGGCGTCACTCCCGGCGATCACCTGAACCCCGACCCCGCCGTGCTGGAGGCGAAGGTCGCCGACGCAGTCCGCGGCTGGCGTGACCGCTTCGCCGCCGCCGTGCGCGAGGCCGCTCCCAGCCGCGAGGCCGCCGCCGACCTCCTCGCCCGCTACGCCGGCGCCTTCCCCGTGGGCTATCGCGACATCTACGCCGCCGCCGAGGCCCTGGCCGACGTCGAGGTCATGGAGGCCATGGACCCGGCCGAGCCCCTGCGGGTTCGCGCCTACCGCCACGCGGAGGATCCGGCCACGGGCTTCCGCTTCAAGCTCTATCGCCCCGGCCACGCCGCCCCCCTGGCGGACGTGCTGCCGATTCTCGACCACATGGGCCTCAAGGCCCAGGTCGAGGAGGGGGGGGCGGTCCATTCCCTGGGCATGGACGGCTCGGCGCGGACCATGTGGATCCACGAGTTTCAGCTGGTGGACGCCTACGGCGCGGCCCTCGCCTTCGACGATCTCAAGGCCGCCTTCGAACAGGCGGTGATCGCCGTCTGGACCGGCCGCACCGAGAACGACGGCTTCAACCGCCTGGTCGTGGAGCTGGGGGTCGGCTGGCGCGAGGCCGCCCTGATCCGCGCCCTCGCCCGCTATCGCCAGCAGTCGGGCCTCGACCCCTCCCAGGCGGTGCAGGAGGCGGCCCTGCGGGACAATCCCGGCGTCGCCCGGCTGATCCTCGACCTCTTCCGCACCCGCTTCGATCCGGCCATCCGCGTCGAGACCCGCGCGCGCCTCGCCCAGAGCGACCTCGTCCGCCAGCGGATCGACGAGGCGCTTCAATCGGTGGAGAGCCTGGACGAAGACCGGGTGCTGCGGCGCCTGGCGGCCCTCACCCAGGCCCTGACCCGCACCAACTTCTACCAGCTTGCCGAGGACGGCGAGCCCAAGCCCTACATCAGTTTCAAGCTCGCCCCCCGCGAGTTGGACGACCTGCCGGCGCCCAAACCTTTCCGGGAGATCTTCGTCTGGTCGCCGGTGGTGGAGGGGGTGCACCTTCGCTTCGGCCCCGTGGCCCGGGGCGGCCTGCGCTGGTCCGACCGCCGGGACGACTTCCGCACCGAGGTCCTGGGGCTGGTGAAAGCCCAGCAGGTGAAGAACGCGGTCATTGTCCCCGTGGGCTCCAAGGGCGGCTTCTTTCCCAAGCTGCTGCCCCGGGGCGGCGCGCCGGACGCCATCCGCGCCGAGGCGGTGCGGGCCTACCGCATCTTCCTCTACGGCCTCCTCGACCTCACCGACAACCTGGAGCCGGACGGCACGGTTGTGCGGCCCAAGGGCGTCATCGCCCTGGACGCCGACGATCCCTATCTGGTGGTCGCCGCCGACAAGGGCACGGCCACCTTCTCCGACATCGCCAACGCCGTGGCCGAGGACTACGGCTTCTGGCTCGGCGACGCCTTCGCCTCCGGGGGCTCGGCCGGCTACGACCACAAGGCCATGGGCATCACCGCCCGCGGCGCCTGGGAGGCGGTCAAGCGCCACTTCCGCGAACTGGGCAAGGACATCCAGCGCGAGCCCTTCACCGTGATCGGCGTCGGCGACATGTCCGGCGACGTCTTCGGCAACGGCATGTTGCTGTCGCGCGAGATCCGGCTCATCGCCGCCTTTGACCACCGGGACATCTTCATCGACCCCACCCCGGATGCTGAAGCCTCGTTCAATGAGCGCGAGCGCCTCTTCGCCCTGCCGCGCTCCTCCTGGGCCGACTATGACGCCGCCATGATCTCCAAGGGCGGCCGGGTCTTCTCCCGCACCCTCAAGTCCATTCCCCTCACCGACGAGATCCGCGCCCTCCTCGACATCCGCGCCGAGCACCTGACCCCGGCGGAGCTGATCAACGCCATCCTCAAGGCCCGGGCGGAACTGCTCTACCTCGGCGGCGTCGGCACCTACATCAAGGCCGCCCGCGAGAGCCATCTCGACGTGGGCGACAAGGCCAACGACGCGGTGCGCGTGGACGCCCCCCAGCTGCGCTGCAAGGTGGTGGGCGAAGGCGCCAACCTCGGCGTCACTCAGGCCGGCCGCATCGCCTTCGCCGCCGCGGGCGGGCGCATCGACACCGACGCCATCGACAATTCCGCCGGGGTCGACACCTCCGACCACGAGGTCAACATCAAGATCCTCACCGGGGTGGTCGAGCGCACCGGCGGCCTCACCCGCCCGGGGCGCGACACCCTGCTGGCCTCGATGACCGACGAGGTCGCCCACCACGTCCTGGCCCACAACATCGACCAGACCCTCGCCCTGAGCCTGATGGAGATGAACGCCCCGGCCGAACTCGGCCAGCACCACCAGTTCATGCTCGAGCTGGAGGCCAAGGGCCGCCTCGACCGCGCTGTGGAGGGCCTGCCGGACGAGGCGGCCCTGGCCGAGCGCGCCGCCGCCGGCCGCGGCCTCACCCGCCCGGAACTGGCGGTGCTGCTGGCCTACGGCAAGCTCGACCTCGCCGACGACATCGTCGCCGGCCACTCGCCGGACGATCCCTTCTTCGAGCAGACCCTGCGCGGCTACTTCCCCAAGGCCCTCGGCCAGTATGAGGACGCCATGCAACGCCACCGGCTGCGGCGGGAGATCATCGCCACCGTGGTCGACAATTCGATCGTCAACCGCTGCGGCCCCACCTTCCCCTCCCGCCTGCGGGCCTCGGCCGGCTGCGACACCGACGCCCTGGTGATCGGCTTCGAGGCCGCCCGGCGCATCCTGCGCGTCGACGACAGCTGGGCCCAGGTCGGCGCCCTCGACGGGGTGATTCCCGCCGCGGGTCAGATGGCCCTCTTCGCCGAGTTATCCAACGTCCTGCGCGGTCAGACCTTCTGGATGACCCGCCGGGCCAGCCACGGAACCCTGGCCGCCGCCGGCGCCGACCCGGCTCAACGCCCCGCCGCCGTCACCGTGCAGGGGCTGATCGACACCTACCTGCCGGTGGTGGACGATCTGCGCGGCCTGATCCCCGCGGTGCTTTCCCCCTCCGAACAGAAGGCCGTCGAGCGCCGGGCCAAGGCCTTCGAACGCGCCGGCGCCCCCGCCGATCTCGCCCAGGCCGTCGCCGCCCTGCGCCCCCTGACCACGGCGGCGGACCTCGCCGACCTCGCCCGTACCGCCGGCTGGCCGGTGGCCGCCGCCGCCCGCCTCTACCATGGCGCCGGCGCGGCCTTCGGCTTCGACCAGCTGCGCGCCGCCGCCGGCTCCCTGGCCACCGCCGACGCCTTCGAGCGCCTGGCCGTGCGCCGGCTGATCGAGGAGATGCTGGTCGAACAGACCCAGGTCACCGCCGCCATCATAGCCGCCACGGGCTCCGCCAAGGCCTGTGCCGACCTCGACGGCGCCAGGGCCGAGGTCAAGGCCTGGTCCGCCGCCCATGCCGCCCCCGCCAAGGCCCTGCAGACCACCCTGGCCGACATCAAGCGCGTCGGCGACGGCTGGAGCTTCGCCAAGCTGACGATCGCCAACGCGGCGCTCAGGGAGCTGGCGGCGGCGGCGCGGTAGGGTGGGCGTTGAGTTTTGGTTGAATCGACCGCTCTTCTCCTCCCCCATTTATGGGGGAGGAGAAGAGGCCTCGATCATTGCTGCAATCTCCACCTTCGCAGCGTGCGTGGTTCGAGACGCGCGCGTGCAGCCGAAGGGCTGGCGGGGCGGGGTGGCGATATTGCACGAGGACGATCCGGCGGCGTGGGCGGCCGAGGCCGATCCGCCGGACCCGCTGTTCACCGGATTGTCGCGGTCCCCTTAGGCCTTCTCCCCTTGCGGGGGCGCGAGCGGCGATCGCCTCCAGCAAACGCATCGGGCGCGTAGAGCGCGCCCGCGCTCTCGACCCCGCAAGGGGGAGAAGGCCTAGGGTTCGCGGTCTGAGAAACGGCGGCGAGCGGCGTACAAACGTCCGCCGGATGCGCGCCTTGTCGCAGCCATCCACCGTATCCGGAGGGTGGAAGCGCCTGCCTACTTCTTGAGGAAGCCGCCGTATTTCGCCGCGAAGCGCGAGACGCGGCCGCCGCGGTCGAGGAGCTGCTGGTTGCCGCCGGTCCACGCCGGGTGGGTCTTCGGGTCGATATCCAGGTTCAGGGTCGCGCCTTCCTTGCCGTAGGTCGAGCGCGTCTGATAGGTCGTGCCGTCCGTCATCACCACGGTGATGAGGTGATAGTCGGGGTGGGTGTCTTGTTTCATCGGCGGCCGTCACGACTTTCTTGGAGCGAGCAGCCAGCGCGAGGGAGCGCTGGTCTCAAGGATGGGCGGCTATACACGAAGGCCGGGCGGCAAGGCAAGTCCGCGCCGCCGGCCTGGACATTCACGCTGAAGGAGACTGCATGACCGACGCCCCCCAGGATGAGGCGATCGCCGCCGGACGGCCCGGCGCCGGGGCGGTGCTGGCCGCCTCCATGGCCCAGTCCGCCCAGCGCCGGCCCAAGAGCCGCGACCTGAAGCCGCTGGCGGAACTGTGGCCGCACGTGAAGGCGCACTGGGTCGATGCGGTGATGGCGGGGCTGTTCCTGCTGATTTCCAGTTCGGCCACCCTGACGTTGAGCGCGGCGGGGAAGTTCGTCACCGGCGGAGGCGGCCATTTCAACACCCAAGCGGCGCTCAACCGGGGATTCCTAGCCCTAGGCCTGGTGATCAGCATTCTGGCCGCAGCGACCGCCCTGCGCTTCTTCTTCGTTTCGCGCCTGGGCGAGCGGGTGGTCGCCGACCTGCGCATCCGGCTCTACGACCATGTGCTGACCCTCGATCCAGCCTTCTTCCTGCAGACCCGCACCGGCGAGGTGCTGAGCCGCATGACCACCGACATGACCATGATCGAGACGGTCAGCGCCTACGCATCCATGGCTCTGCGCAACCTTGTCCTGTTCGTTGGCGCCATGACCCTGCTCATTATCGTGGTGCCGGGGTACACCGTTTTCGTGGTCGGGCTCGTCCTGTGTGTGCTGGCGCCCTTGTTTCTGTACGGCCGCCGGGTTCGCAAGCTGTCAATGCAGGCCCAGGACAAGTTCGCCGACGCGGTGGGTTTCGCCGGCGAGAGCCTCGACGCCCTGGAGACCGTGCAGGCCTTCTGCCGGGAAGCCGGTGTCTCCGCCCGTTTCACCAAGACTGTAGAGACCGCGTTCCGTGCGTCGATGCGCCGGGTTCGGGCTCGCGCCCTCATGTCCGCGCTGGTCATTGCCCTGATGTTCGTCGGGGTCGGCGGGATGGCCTATCTGGCGCTCACCGCAGTTTTCATCAAACACACCATGACCGGGCCGGTTCTGTTCCAGTTTGGCTTCCTCGCCATCATGGCCGGCAGCTCCGTCGCCCAGATCGGCGAGGTGATGGGGGAGATCCAGAAGGCGGCGGGCGCCATGGACCGGATCAGCGAGTTGCTGCATGCGCAGCCGAACATCGCCGCGCCCGACCATCCCATCGCCCTGCCCGTCCCGCCCCGGGGCGCCATCGCCTTCGAGCACGTGACCTTCGCCTATCCCGGCCGGCCGGACCTGCCGGCCCTACGCGACTTCAGCCTCAGCGTAAGGCCCGGCGAGCGGGTGGCCCTGGTGGGGCCCTCCGGTGCCGGCAAGAGCACGGTGCTGAGGCTGCTGCTGCGCTTTTACGACCCGCAATCGGGGATCGTGCGGGTGGACGGGGTGAACCTGCGCGACGCCGACCCGGCCCAGGGCCGGGCGCGGATGGCCCTGGTGGGGCAGGACGCGCCGCTGTTCTCCGGCTCGGCCTATGAGAACATCCAGTTCGGCCGCGAGGGGGCCACGGAAGAGGAGATGCGCGCCGCCGCCCAGGCCGCACAGGCCCTGGGCTTCCTGTCGGCCCTGCCCGAGGGGCTGAACACCCCCGTGGGCGAGCGGGCCAAGACCCTCTCCGGCGGCCAGCGCCAGCGGCTGGCCATCGCCCGGGCCCTGGTGCGCAACGCCCCGATCCTGCTCCTCGACGAGGCCACCAGCGCCCTGGACGCCGAGAACGAGGTGTTGGTGCAGAAGGCCCTGCACGAGGCCATGGTCGGCCGCACCACCCTGGTCATCGCCCACCGCCTGGCCACGGTGCTCAAGGCCGACCGGATCGTGGTGATGGAGGACGGCCACGTGGTCGAGGAAGGGGTGCACGCCGACCTGGTGGCCCGGGGCGGGCTCTATGCCCGGCTGGCGAAGCTGCAGTTCGGGGTGGAGGCGGCGTAGGGGCGGACGCAAATGCGCTGCCTTGGAGCGAGCAAGCGGAACTGATTTATGGGCTGTGGCATCCATTCACGCGCCGAGCGGCGCGTTGGCGGCGAGTGGCAAGTCATCCCGGGCCTGCGACCGTTCATGACCAACCGGAACTATGGATGGTGGGGCTTTCTGGCCGGCGTCAGGAACTCGTCCGCCATCGAGCCGCTATCCACGCCACGAGGACCGCCGGCCGGCGCAGTTTCCCCTTCTAACGACGATAGGTCGGCAGAAGGAACTGCTAACGATGAATTTATTCATTCATATTCGTGGTTGAGCGTCGAGGAACTTCTTGAAGTCGACTACGGAAAGGTGGTCGAGGATCGCCGGTTCTCTGGAACAATCGACGGCAAGAGCAGTGGCGCGTTTACCTGCGCTCCGGGCATGGGCAAACAAATGACGCTTCGGGAGTTCTTGCAGCCAAATTTCTTCGATGAACTCGCCGCACTCCAGGAGGCTGGCGCCGACCGAATTGTGTTTGGGTTCTCTGACTGACCTTCCGCCGAAGTCGAGAGTGGCGTCGCCTTGACTGCATCCCATCGGGATGGCGCTTCGCTCTGAAATCAAATTTAACCCGTCATCGCCGGGCTTGTCCCGGCGATCCAAGATCACAGACGGCGCAGGAATGGTCGCGAAGGAAGCCTTTATCGCCGTCTACATGATGGCGAACCGCAAGCACGGGACGCTCTATGTGGGCGTCACCAGCCAACTTCTTTTGCGGGTTTACCAGCATCGCGAGGGGCTGCTCCCAGGATTCACCAAGACCTACGGGCTGAAGCGTCTCGTCTGGTTCGAACCGCGGGAGAGCATGATCTTCACCATCCACCGGGAGAAACAGATCAAGAAGTACAAGCGCGATTGGAAGATCAACCTGATCCAGAGGGACAATCCCAATTGGGACGACCTCTACCTCGGCTTTACCGGATAGGTTCGTGGTCTTGGATCGCCGGGACAAGCCCGGCGATGACGGAAATTATTGGATATTCCCCTCAATCCACCCGGGCCTGGGCGTACCCCTTCAGCACCTCGACCCCGTTCTGGTTCACCGTCACCACGTCCAGGTCGACCAGCTTCGCGCCGCCGTCCTCGAACACCCGGGTCACCGTGGCGGTGGCGTCCAGGGTGTCGCCAGGCCAGACTTGGCTGGTGAAGCGGACGCCGAACTTGGTCAGCCGGCCGTCGCCGACGGTGTCGGTGAGCATGCCCCCGGTCATACCCATGGTCAGCATGCCGTGGGCGAAGACCGAGGGGTAGCCGGCCACCTGGGTGGTGAAGATCTCGTCGGTGTGCAGGGGATTGTAGTCGCCGGAGGCGCCGGCGTACTGGACGATCTGGGTGCGCTTGAGGTCCTCGACCAGGCGCTGGGTGAAGGTCTGGCCGACCGTCAGGTCGCTTGCTTTCAGGGTCATGCTCGCCGTCTCCTAGGCCTGGTCCGCGGGACGTTCGGTGCGCACGCCGACGCCTTTGGCGGTGACCACCAGCTCGCCGTCCTGGTTGCGGTATTCGGTGACGCTCTCGGAGAACATCAGCTTGCCGCCGCGCTTGCCCTCCTTCTCCCAGGTCTTGCCGGGGGAAGTGGTGGCGGTGAGCACGTCGCCGGCGCGCAGGGGCTGGTGGTATTCATAGTGCTGCTCGGCGTGCAGCCCGCCCCCGTTCCCGCCGCCGCCGCCGGCTCCCCGCTTGACCCCCGTGGCCTCCTTGCCGGAGCCGAACCAGGGCTTGCCGATCTTCGGCCGCAAGGAATAGTCGGGATCGAACTGGGCGCTGGCCTGGACGAAGGTCGGCGGGGCGATCACCGCCCCGAACGCCGTGGCCCTAGCGTGGTCCGGGTCGCTGTACATCGGATTGTCGTCGCCGATGGACCTGGCGAACATCAGGATGTGGCTGAATTCAACGGGGAAGGTCTTGGCCGCCATGGGGTCTCCCTCTCGGTCTCGCGCCGATCAGGCATTGTGGCGCCCTTGGGCGCCCGGCCTCAATCCCCAAACGGCGCAACATCGAACAAGGTCGTGGCCTGCAGGACCAACCCAAACAACCCGTCACCCCCGGGCCATCCGTCCTCCGATCGCCTTTGGCGATCGGCGAACTCCTACCCGGGGGCAAGGGATCACGGACAGGACTCACGGAACCGGGGTGCGACGATTTCCTCGCCAGTGTTCCCTCGCCCCCGGGACAAGCCCGGGGGTGACGGAGTTAAAGGATTGGGAATCAGGCCGCCGCCTTCAACCGCGCCAGGATCTGCGGCTGCAGGTCGGAGTTGGAGACGCAGATAGTGCCGGCGCCGAGGGGGTCCGGACCGCCATCGGCGTCGCTGACCACCCCGCCGGCCTCGGTGACGAACAGCACCCCCGCGGCCATGTCCCAGCGGCCGAGGCCGCGCTCCCAGTAGCCGTCAAAGCGGCCGGCGGCGACGTAGGCGAGATCCAGGGCCGCCGAGCCCATCCGGCGCACGCCGCTGACCCGGGGGGCGATCTGGTGCAGCTCCTTGAGGAAGGTCGCGTGGCCGGGGCGGCCCATGAAGGGGATGCCCGTGGCCAGCACCGCGTCGCCCATCTCCCGACGGGCGGCGACCCGCAGGCGCTTGTCGTTGAGGAAGCAGCCCTTGCCCCGCTCGGCCCAGAACATCTCGTTGGTGATCGGGTTGTAGGTCACCCCGGCGACGATCATTCCGTCCCGCTCCAGGGCGACGGTGACGGCGAAGTGGGGGATGGCGTGGAGGAAGTTGGTGGTGCCGTCCAGGGGATCGGCGATCCAGGTGTGGGTCTTGTCGGTGCCCTCGATCAGGCCCCGCTCCTCACCGAGGAAACCGTAGCCGACGCGGGCGGCGCTGAGGGCCTCGAACAGCACCTGCTCGGCCTTGAGGTCGGCGGCGGAGACGTAGTCGGCGGGACCCTTCTTGGAGACCTGCAGCTCGGCCAGCTCGCCGAAGTCGCGGGTCAGCCCCTTCGCGGCCTTGCGGCACGCGTCGATCATCACCTTTACGAGGGCGGTGGGGGTGCTCACGCCTGGTCGGCGCGGCGCATGTATTCGCCGGTTTCGGTGGAGACCAGCACCTTTTCGCCCACGCCCATGTACGGCGGGATCAGGATGCGCATGCCGTTGGAGGCCTTGGCGGGCTTGTACGAGGAGGAGGCGGTCTGACCCTTCACCACCGCGTCGGCCTCGACGATCTCCAGCACCACCGAGTCCGGCAGGGCGATGCCGATGGGGCGCTCCTCGTGGAACTCCACCGTCACCAGCATGCCGTCCTGCAGGTACTGGGCGCGGTCCTCGCCGACAAAATCCTTGTGCAGCTCGATCTGCTCGTAGGTGGTGGTGTCCATGAACACTAGCATCTCCCCCTGCTCGTAGAGGAAGGTGTAGTCCTTCTGCTCCAGGCGGACCCGCTCGACGGTGTCGGAGGAGCGGAAGCGTTCGTTGAGCTTGCGCCCGTCGATGAGGTTCTTCAGCTCCACCTGGGCGAAGGCGCCGCCCTTGCCGGGCTTCACGTGGGCCGTCTTGACCGCAACCCACAGGCCGCCGTCGTGGGTGATCACATTGCCGGGTTTGATGGCGTTGCCGTTGATCTTCATGGATGTGCTGTCTTTGTCGAGGGCGTGGAGGGTCGGAACAGGGCGCGGAACCTAACGACGGCGCCCCAGGATAGCAAGGCGAGGCCAGCCATGGCACATCAGGACGCCGCTCAAAGTCGCGACGGCCAGGAACCGGCGATGCAGGACCTCGACGACAGGATCGCGGCGAAGAAGGCCCGGCTCGACGCCTTGCGCCCCCTGCGCGGCGACGCCCTGAAGGGCTTACAGAAACACTACGACGTGGACCTGACCTATACGTCCAACGCCATCGAGGGCAACACCCTGACCCTGCGGGAGACCGCAGAGGTCATCGAGCACGGGATCACCGTCGGCGGCAAACCCCTGCGCGATCATCTGGAAGCGCTGGACCACTATGACGCGGTGCTCTGGATGCGTGAGATCGCCGGCGGCGCGGCGCCGGTGACCGAGGCGGTGGTGGTCGAACTTCACCGCCGCGTCGTCGCACGAAGCCAGCCGGGCATCGCGGGCGTCTATAGTCCGCACCCACGACGGGTGGCCGGCTCTCCGGTGGTGTTCCCAAATCCGTTGAAAATTCCGGCGTTGATGCAGGACTTCGGCCTGTGGCTCGCCGCCGCCCAGGCGACGCCTGCCCTGGCCTTCGAGGCCCATTTCCGCCTCACCGCCATCCACCCGTTCAGCGACGGCAACGGCCGGGCGGCGCGGCTGATGATGAACCTGATCCTGTTGCGCGGCGGCTATCCGCCCGTCCCGGTGCCGCCGGCCGATCGCAAGGGCTATCTGGACGCCCTGGAGACAGCGTCGTTGGCCGACGACCTGGGTCCGTTTCAGCGGCTCATGCATGAGCGTCTGGATGCGACCCTGGCCGACTACCTCGGGGCCCTGAACGCTTAGGGGTCCCGCGCCGGATCCGAGCGAGCCTGTTGGAGCGCTCGGTTCAATGCCGGGCGGCGCCCGCCCGCTCCGCCAGTCCCGCGGCGATTTCCAGGTTGAACTGGCGCACGGCGACGGCGGGCCCGTCCGGGTGGGCCCACACCCCGGCCGAGGCGGCGATGAAGTCCGCGCCGGCGACGACCAGGGGCCGGCAGTTGTCCGGGATGATCCCGCCGATGGCGACACAGGGGATCTGCATGGTCTCCTGCCAGACAGTGAGGATGTCCGGTTCAGCCCGGGTGGGGGCGTCCTTGGTCGTGGTGTCGAAGAAGGCGCCGAAGGCGACGTAGTCCGCCCCGGCCTCGGCGGCCTCCATGGCCAGGTGGCGGCTGTCGTGGCAGGTGACGCCGACGGTGCGGTCCTTGCCCATGATCCTGCGCGCCTCGGCGCAGGGGGCGTCGTCCTGGCCGACGTGGACACCGTCGCAGCCGTATTTCGCCGCCCAGTCCGGCCGGTCGTTGAGGATCAGGGCGACGCCGCGGCTGGCGCAGATCGGGAAGACCACGTCGATGGCGGCGGCCATGACCGCCTCGGGGACGTCCTTGAGCCGCAGCTGCAGGGCGGCGACGTCGCCAGCGTCCAGGGCGCTCGCCAGGGTGTGGCCGAAGCCGGCGAGGTCGCCCAGGCGCGCAGGGGTGATCAGGTAGAGGCGGCAGGGGGCGGACATGACGCCGGGCTAGGGCAAAGCGGGGCCGGATGCAACGGACGAGCCCTCCCTCGGG
>PLSW01000090.1 GCA_003165275.1 Caulobacteraceae bacterium | reverse complement strand
AATTATCCCAGCCGCCTGTGGCGAGGCGATTTCAGGGGTGAAACAGCCGCTCGCAAGCGGCGCCTTAACCCTTCAAATCCCTCGCGATCTCCAGGGCCTCGTCGGAGACGAAGGGGTTGGTCGCCCGTTCGCGTCCGAACGTCGACATCGGCCCGTGCCCGGGGACGAAGGCCACGTCGTCGCCCAGGGGCCAAAGCTTGCCGGTGATCGAGGCGATCAGCTGGGCGAAATCGCCGCGGGGAAAGTCCGTGCGGCCGATGGAGCCCTGGAACAGCACGTCGCCGANNGCCCGGCGTGTGCCCGGGGGTGTGGCGCACCTCGAACTGGGTCTCGCCCAGGGTCACCACATCGCCGTCGAACAGCCAGCGGTCGGGGGTGAAGGCCTCGGCGCCCGCCACCCCGTACTTACGGCCCGCTTCCGGAATGCCGTCGATCCAGAACTGGTCGTCCGGGTGCGGGCCCTCGATGGGAACCCCCGTCGCCGCCTTCAGCGCCGCCGTGCCGCCCGCATGGTCCATGTGGCCGTGGGTGATCCAGANNAGACGATGGTGCAGTTCTGCTGCAGGGGCGTCACCGGCGCGATCACCGCGCGGATGGGGGAGGGGTTGGGCTGCGAGCCGTCCATCGGTAACTCCGGGCGCGGCCGGGGAGGGCCGGCGCGTGCTCATAGAATAGGGAGGGGCGGTGGGAATTCAAATTCCTTCCCTTCTCCCAACGGGAAAGGTGTTCGTTGGTGACGCCGCCGCCAACCCCGCCTAATCCAGCCCCATGCTCCCCATCCACGACGCCCTGCCAGCCTTGAAGGCGGCCCTGACGACGCGCAACAGCGCCGTCCTCGTCGCGCCCCCCGGCGCCGGCAAGACCACTGTTACTCCGTTGGAACTGCTGGACGCGCCGTGGACAGCCGGCGGCAAGCTGATCGTGCTGGAGCCCCGGCGCCTGGCCGCNNTCGGCGAGGCGGTCGGCGAGACGGTGGGCTACCGTGTGCGGCTGGAGTCCCGCATTTCCGCCCGCACCCGCATCGAGGTGGTCACCGAGGGGGTGTTTTCGCGGATGATTCTCGACGATCCGGGCCTGGACGGGGTTGCCGCCGTCCTCTTCGACGAGTTTCACGAGCGCAGTCTCGACGCGGACCTGGGCCTAGCCTTCGCCCGCGACAGCCAGGCGCTGCTGCGCCCCGACCTGCGCCTGCTGGTCATGTCCGCCACCATCGATGGCGCCCGCGTCGCCGCCCTCCTGGACGATGCCCCGGTGATCGAGAGCGCCGGGCGGATGTTCGAGGTCCGCACCGACTACCTCGGCCGCGATCAGCGCCTGTCCATCGAAGACCAGACCGTCCGCGCCGTCCGCAGAGCCGTGGAACAGGAGAGGGGCAGCATCCTGGTATTCTTACCCGGCCAGGGCGAGATCCTGCGCACCGCCGAGCGCCTCGCCGAGCAGGTCCGCGATCCATCGGTGGACATCGCCCCCCTCTACGGCGCCCTCGACCCGCGCGATCAGGACCGCGCCATCGCCCCGTCGCCCCCAGGCCGCCGCAAGGTGGTGCTGGCCAGCGCCATCGCCNNGCCGAGACCAGCCTGACCATCGAGGGCGTACGCGTGGTGATCGACGCCGGCCAGGCCCGCGTCCCCCGCTTCGACCCCGCCAGCGGCCTGACCCGGCTGGTGACAGTGCGCGTCTCCCGCGCCTCCGCCGGCCAGCGCCGGGGCCGAGCCGGACGCACCCAGCCGGGGGTCTGCTACCGCCTGTGGGACGAGGCCGAGACCCGCGCTCTGGTTCCGTTCGAGCGGCCGGAGATCCTGGAGACCGACCTCTCGCGCCTGACCCTGGATCTCGCCCGCTGGGGCGCCCGGGACGCCGGCGACCTCAGCTTCCTCGACCGCCCGCCCCAGGCCGCCATGGCCGAGGCCCGCGCCCTGCTGACCAGCCTCGGCGCCCTTGACGCCGCCGGCGCCCTGACCGCCCACGGCCGGGCCATGAGCGACCTGCCGTTGCCGCCCCGGCTCGCGCACATGGTGCTGATCGGGGTCGCCCGCGGGACCGGCCGCCGCGCGGCGCGGATCGCGGCCCTGCTGACCGAGCGGGGGTTGGGCGGCCGGAGCGCCGACCTCTCCACCCGGCTGGAGGGCCTCGTCCGCGACCGGGGCCAGCGGGCCAAGGCGGTGCTGGCCCAGGCCGATCGCTGGGCGCGCCTGGCCGGCCAGCGGGGGGAGGACGCGGCGAGCGACGACGGGCTTCTGCTCGCCGAGGCCTTCCCGGAGCGCATCGCCAAGGCGCGGGGCAAGCCCGGCGAATTCCTGCTGGCCGGCGGTCGCGGGGTGATGCTGGACGCCGTCGAGGCCCTTTCCCGCGAGCCCTGGCTGGCGGTGGCGGAGCTCGGCGGCGGCGCGGCCCGCGACCGCATCCTCCTCGCCGCCCGCCTGGACGAGGGGGACCTGCGCGCCGCCTTCGAGGCCCGGATGACCCGCGAGGAGCGGCTGGAGACTGGCCCCACCGGGGCCTTGCGCGCCCGCGAGACCCTGATGCTTGGCAAGCTGGTGGTGGGGGAGCGGTTGATCGCCAATCCCGACCGCAAACTCATCGCCGCCGCCCTGCAGGACGAGGTCCGCGCCCGCGGCGTCGGGGTCCTGCCGTGGGGCGAGGCCTCCGCCTCCCTGCGCGCCCGGGTCGGGTTTTTGCGCGCCGCCGATCCGACCTGGCCCGACCTTGGCGACGGCGCCCTCGTCACCGGGATCGGCGACTGGCTGGCGCCGCTCCTGGCCGGCAAGACCAGCCTCGCCGCGGTGAAGGACGCCGACCTGGAAGCGGCCCTGCGCGGCCTGATCCCCTGGGACCTGCAGCGCCGCCTCGACGCCGAGGCGCCCCGCCGCTGGACCGCCCCCACCGGGGATACGTTCGCCATCGACTACGCCGCCGAGGGCGGCCCGCGGGTGGACGTGCGCGTCCAGGCCCTGTTCGGCCTGAACACCCATCCGACGGTCGGCCCGGGCGTTCCGCTGACCCTGGCGTTGCTCTCCCCCGCCCACCGTCCGATCCAGCTGACCAAGGACCTGCCGGGCTTCTGGCGAGGCTCCTGGAGCGACGTGCGCAAGGACATGCGCGGCCGCTACCCCAAACACCCCTGGCCCGAGGACCCGGCGGGCGCCGCGCCGACCACCCGGGTGAAGCTGCGGGGAACGTGATCAAATCCCCACCCATTCCCGTCATCGCCGGGCTTGTCCGGGCGACCCAGGATCATAAAACAATCCGCAGAGTGCGCGTTGCCAACCACGGGGCCCGCTTGTTCGGCTTGATGGTGGATCATTGCCCGGCCGTCTGTGTTCCTGGGTCGCCGGGACAAGCCCGGCGATGACGGTGGAGGGAGGGAAACCAACCTCTTGAACGACCATCCCCCACCCACCCCCACAGCAATCCATCCCCCAACCGCCCGCAACCCGGGCATGAAGCGTCTGGACCCACCCGGAACGTTGGTCATCATTGCCCAATCGCGATCCCGCGGTTAGCGTGCCGCATGGCTGGGGGACCGGCCGAGTTTTTGTTGGGGCGAGGGGACTGCCATATGGCGAACGCAGCGGGCGCAAGCCGCGGCATCGGACGGATTTTCGGCCGCAAGACGGTGGCGCAGATCCAGTCCGAGCACGAACACGGCGAACTGAAGCGAACCCTCGGCGCGCTCAACCTCGTTCTTCTCGGCATCGGCTGCATCATCGGCGCCGGCATCTTCGTCCTGACCGGTCGCGCCGCCGCGGAGTTCGCCGGCCCGGCGATCATGGTCTCATTCGTCATCACTGGCTTGCTCTGCGCCTTTGTGGCGCTGTGCTACGCCGAACTCGCGTCCGCGCTTCCGGTCTCCGGATCGGCCTATTCCTACACCTACGCCTCGATGGGCGAGGGGGCGGCCTGGGTGATGGGGCTGTTGCTGTTGCTGGAATACGGTCTCGCCGCGTCCACGGTGGCGGTCAGCTGGTCGGGTTACTTCAGCAGCCTTCTGGCCGATATGCACCTGGCCATACCCCCTGAACTGATGGGCGCGCCTGGGGTGCCGATCAAGAACGCCGCCGGCGTCGTGATCGCCCACGGGATCGTCAATCTGCCGGCGATTGTGATCATCGGCCTGGTGACCCTGTTGCTGATCCGCGGCGTGACGGAGTCGGCGACGGTCAACAACATCATCGTCGCCATCAAGGTGACCATCGTTGTGCTCTTTATCGCCATCGGCTCCCGCTATGTGCACCCCGCGCTCTGGTCGCCGTTCATCCCCGCCGAAATCCCGGCCCGCCCGGTCGGCACAAACATGGACGTCTGGCACCAGATCTGGCGCGCCTTGGTCGCCTTGGTGACAGGCGATAATTCAACGAAATACGGCATCGGCGGCGTCATCCACGGCGCGGGGGTGATCTTCTTCGCCTACCTGGGCTTCGAGGCCGTCTCCACCGCGGGCGCCGAATCCCGTAATCCCGGCAAGGACATGCCGATCGGCATCCTGGGCGCCCTGGTCGTCTGCACGGTGCTCTACATCGCCACATCCGCGGTGCTGGTGGGGATCGTGCCCTACGCCTCCCTGGACAACGCCGCCCCGCTCGCCATCGCGGTCAACCAGATCGGCCTGCCGTGGTTCGCGGTGCTGGTGAAGGTCGGCGCCATCGCTGGCCTGACCAGCGTCATGCTGGTGCTGCTGTACGGTCAGACGCGCATCTTCTACACCATGAGCCGGGACGGCCTGCTGCCGATTTCCCTGGCGGCCGTCCACAAGACCTTCCGGACGCCCTGGATCAACACCATCATCGTTGGTATCGCGGCGATGGGCGCGGCGGGGCTCCTTTCGCTCGATACCCTCGGCGATCTCGCCAACGTCGGCTCGTTGGCGGCCTTCGCCCTGGTGTGCATCACCGTCATCTATCTGCGGATTTCAAATCCGGAGCTGGTGCGCCCGTTCCGCACGCCCTTTTTCCCGCTGACCCCGATCCTCGGGGCGGTCATGTGCGTCGTCCTGCTGCTGAGCCTGATGACCACGCCCACCACGAGGAAGTTCTTCCTGATCTACCTGGGCGTCGGGATCGTGATCTATCTCGTCTACGGCTTCTGGTTCTCGAAGCTGAACCGCGGCGAAGTGGTCACCGGCCACGAGGCCGCGCCGATGGAACTGCCGCACGTTGAGGATTGAGGACGCGGCAAGCGGGGCGGTGATGCTCAACGCGATCTCAAGGTCGCCGATGAGACGGACCCGTCTTGCCGCCCTTTGCCTGGTCGCCCTCGCGTCTCTCTCCCCGGCGGCGCGGGCCCAGACCGCCGCGCCGCCGCAGATCGCGTTCGAATCCCAGCCTGACTTCCTGAAGCTGCCCGACGGACTGAATCTGGGCGAAGCCTCCGGCGTCGCGGTCGGTCCCAATGGGCATGTCGTGGTGTTCTCACGGGGAAACACCACAGGTCCCGCCTATGGCGCGGCCGCGGCGCAATTGCTCGAGTTCGATCACGACGGCCGGTTCGTCCGCGAGATCGGCCACAACCTCTATGCCTGGAGCTTCGCCCACGCGATCCGCTTCGACCCCGAGGGCAACCTCTGGGCGGCGGACAAGGGCTCGGACATGGTGATCCGCTTCGATCCCCAGGGCCGGGTGACCTGGGTCTTCGGCCGCAAGCCGGAAGCCGCCGACGAGAGCGCCCACCCCCTCGGCCATCCCAAGCCGCCACTGTCGCCGGTCCCGGGCATGTTCCGCCAAGTGACTGACATGGCCTGGGACAGCGCCGGGAACACCTACATCAGCGACGGCTACATCAATTCCCGCGTGGCCAAGATCGGGTCGGACGGCCAATGGATCGGCTCATTCGGCGAGCCGGGATCGGGACCGGGCCAGTTCAACACCCTCCACGCCATCGCCATCGACAATCACGACCGGATCTATGTCGCCGACCGGGGCAACGGCCGCATCCAGGTGTTCAACACGGCCGGCAAGCTGTTGAGGATCATCACCATCAACGTCCCGGTCCCGCCGGACGCACCGGCGGCGATCGGCTTCAAGCCGGAGGCAGGCGAGACCGGCGGCTACGGCGGCGCCAGCGCCACCATGCATCCCGGCGCCCCCTGGACCCTGTGCATCACCCCCGGGCCGGTGCAGTACATCTACACCTCCGACGCCTACCCGGGCCGCATCTACAAGCTGAGCCTCGACGGCAAGGTGCTGGGCTGGCTCGGCGGATCCGGCAAACAGCTCAAGCAGTTCGGCTGGATCCACGAGCTGGCCTGCCCGTCTGAGAACGAGCTCTACGTGGCCGAACTGCTGAACTGGCGAGTTCAGAAGCTCACGCTGCATCCGCGCTGAGCGGGACGGCGCGCCCCTAGTCGGCCACCGAATAGATCATGATCCCCGTCGCCACCGACAGGTTGAGGCTGTCGGCCCGGCCCCGCATGGGGATCTTCACATTGACGTCGCAGACCGCCGCCAACTCCGGCGGCAGGCCGGCCTGCTCGTTGCCCATCAGGATCAGGCTGGGGCGGCGATACTCCGCCGAGCGGTGATCCACCGTCGCCGTCAGCAGGGTGCCGACCACGGACCCCGGCCAGGACGCGCGCCAGGCGATGAAGGCTTCCACGCTCAGTTTGAACAGGGGTACGGCGAAGATCGAGCCCATGGTCGCCCGCACCGCCTCCACCGAATAGGGATCGCAGCAGTCGCCCACCAGGATCACCCCGCCGCAGCCGGCGGCGTCCGCCGTGCGCACGATGGTCCCCAGGTTGCCTGGGTCCCGCACCGCCTGCAGCGCCACCCAGCAGCGGGCGGTCTCGGGCTTCAGCTCGGCGATGTCGGCGAACACCTGTGGGAACACCGCCACCACCATCTGCGGATTGTCCCGCCGGCTGACCTTTTCCAATATATCCCGACTGACCTCGACCACGTCGCCTCCGGCGGCGGCCGTGGCCTCCGACACCCGGCGCAGCATGGGGATTGACGCCGCTTCAGGGCCATAGAGCAGGATCTTCGGCGTGTGGCCGATCTCCAGGGCCTCGCCCACCAGCTTCAGCCCCTCCGCCAGGAACAGGCCTGACTCCTCCCGCTCCTTGCGCAGGTGCAGGGCCCGCACGGCCTTGACCGTGGGATTGGTCAGGGAGGTGACCTGACGAACGCTCACCTGTTGCTCCAGCGGGCGAAGAACGACAGTCCCACGCCCCGGTCGCTGGTCTCCTCCATCAGCGCCAGCTCCCCCCAGTCGATCCGGCCGCCGCGATCCGCCATGGCCTGGCGCATCAGTCCGGCCATCGAAAGGCCCGATATCCGCTCGGCATAGGCGTTGAGGATCAAAAACGAAGGTTGCTCGCCGAGCAACGACGCGCAGTCGGCCAGCAGGGCCGGCAGGTCGTCGAACAGCCGCCAGACCTCGGCATTGGGCCCGCGGCCGTACTTGGGCGGATCGAGGATGATGCCGTCGTATTTCGCGCCTCGCCGAACCTCCCGGGCCACGTACCGCCGCGCGTCCTCGCAGATCCAGCGCACCGGCTTCTCGGCCAGCCCCGACAACTCGGCGTTCTCCCGCGCCCAGCCGATGGCCTTCTTCGACGCGTCCACATGGGTCACCGACGCCCCCGCCGCCGCGCAGACCAGGCTGGCGACCCCGGTGTAGCCGAACAGGTTCAGCACCCGCTTGGGCGCCGCATCGGCGCGAAGCGTCTCGTCCAGCCAGGTCCAGTTTGCCGCCTGCTCGGGAAAGAAGGCCAGGTGCCGGAACGCCGTGAACCGGCCCTTGAACTTCACGTCCCGCCAGGACAGCGGCCAGGTCTCCTTCGGCGCCGCCGAAAACCGCCACCGCCCGGCCTCGTCCTCGTCGCTGGGATCGAACACCGCGTCGGCCGCATCCCACACCGCCTGATCCAGCCGCGGCCGCCACAGACACTGAGGCTCCGGCCGCACCACCCGGTAGGGCCCGTAGCGCTCCAGCTTGCGGCCGTTCCCGCTGTCGATCAGGCCGTAGTCCTTCCAGGCCTGGGTGCGCATCACGAGCGGGGTTTCGGCGACGGCGGGGGCGGGGGGGCTCGGCATCGCCCCCGATTACGCGGCCTTGTCCGGCGCGACAACTCCGGCGCGACGCGGATGACCGGCTCGGCGTCAGTGGGCTTCATCGAGATCGTGTTTTTCCGTCACCGCCGGGCTTGTCCCGGCGGCAAGGGAACACAGACAGAGAAGTGGGGGCAATGAGGCTCGTCCGGCCCGGTTCGTGTTCCCTGGCCCCCGGGACAAGCCCGGGGGTGACGGGGTGAGGGTCCGGGCAAAACCCCTGCGCCATATTGCGCCCTATACGGACGACGGGTTGCGGCGGGCGTGGGATTCTCGTTTAGTGATCGGCCATCACCAATCACAGGACGGGGCCCGTGACGGTAGAACTGATCAAGCCGGTGAAGTCCGCGCGCAAGGCCAAGGGGGACGGCCACCTGCGGCGGGCGGAGATTCTGCACGCCGCCGAGCGCATCTTCGTGCGCGACGGCTATCAGGGCGCCACGATCCGCAAGATCGCCGACGAGGTGGGGGTCTCCTCCACCGCCCTCTACATGCACTTCCGCGACAAGGACGAGATCCTGCTGGAGATCTGCGAGGGGGCCATCGCCTCGCTCCTGGCCAGCAACACCGAAATCACCGGCCGGCCCATCGACGCGGTCAGCCGGGTGCGGCTGATGCTGGAGGCCTACATGCGCTTCGGCCTGGAGAACCCCAACACCTACCAGCTGGCCTTCTGCGCGCCGCAGGTGGAGAGCGTGAAGGAGCGGTCCGATTCGGTGGAGGACCTCGCCCATCGCTGCTACCAGACCTTCAAGGACGCCGTGGCCGGCATCGCCGCCGAGGGCCGCCTGCGATTCGGCGACGGCTCCAGCGCCGCCCAGACCCTCTGGGCCGCCTGCCACGGCCTCGTGGCCCTGCGCATCGGCCGCCCCGCCGTGGAATGGGAGGCCGACGACGTCCTGATGACCGTCCTCCTCGACAGTCTCTTCCAGGGCCTGGCCTCGGCCTGATAGGGAAGGCCCTCGCGGGTTGGGGGCGATCTCTTTCATGACGTATGTCGGCGCCGCACCCTTCGCTCCTCCCCCATTTATGGGGGAGGTGGCCCCGAGCAAAGCGAGGGGTCGGAGGGGGCAAGTCGGCCACCCTCCACTTGCCCCCTCCGACGCGTCGCTACGCTCGCGCCACCTCCCCCATAAATGGGGGAGGAGCGTCGTCGCCCTCGCTCTCCTGTTCCCCCTCACCGCCCACGCCGCCCCGCGGGTCTTCTCCCTGGACCAGTGCGCCGACCAGTTCGTCGTCGCCCTCGCCCCCCGCGACGCCATCGTCGGCGTCTCGCCCCGCGTGCTGGACGCCGATTCCTACATGCGCGCCCAGGCCGTCGGCCTGCCGCGGCGGCGGGCCTCCAGCGAGGCGATCCTGGCGACCCGGCCGCAGGTGGTGGTGCGCGAATGGGGCGGCGACGACCGGCTCACCCGGCTGCTGACCCGGCAGGGCGTGAGCGTGGTCCAGATCGACGAGGCGCAGGGTTTCGACGGCGTGCGCGCCAATGTCCGCAAGGTGGCCGCCGCCCTGAACCAGCCTGGCAAGGGCGAGGCCCTGATTGCGCGCATGGACGGCCAGATCGCCCGCGCCCGCGGCGCCTGGGGCGGCCGGGGCGCGACCTACCTGACCCCCGCCGGCTTCACCGCCGGGCGGGGCACGCTGATCGACGCGGTGCTGACCGCCGCCGGCCTGCGCAATCTCGCCCCGGCGCCCGGCTACAGCGAGATCGCCCTTGAGCGGCTGGTCGCCGACCCGCCCCCCGCCCTGGTGCTCGGCTTCTACGACGCCTACGGGGTCGCCGCCCAGCAGTGGGGACCGGGCCGCCACGCGGCCATGCAGAAGATCGCCCGCGAGCGGGCCATCGCCAGCCTGCCGGCCTCACTGCTCGGCTGCTCCGGGTGGTTCGTCGGCGACGCGGTCGAGGACCTTGCGGCTGCGCGGCGGAGCCGCCCGTGAAAGTCGAACCGATCATCCCCCTGCTGGCGGTCGTCCTGCTGGCGCTGATGGCGGCGGGGATCGCCCTGGGCGAGACCCCGCTCGGCCTCGCCGACTATATCCACGCGCTCGCCGCGCCGGCCTCGCCCCAGGGCGAGATCCTCTGGGCCCTACGCGCGCCCCGGGTGGCCACCGCCGTCCTGGTGGGGGCGGCCCTGGGGATCGCCGGGGCGGTGATGCAGGGCCTGCTGCGCAATCCCCTGGCGGACCCCGGCGTGCTGGGCGTCTCCGCCGGCGGCGGGCTGGGCGCGGCCCTGGCCATCGCCTTCGGCCTGGCGATCGTCCCGGGGGCGGTGGAGGGCGCCGCCCTCGCCGGAGCCCTCGCCGCGGGCGCGGTAGTTGTGGTTATCGCCGGACGCTTCCGCGAGCCGGAGACCCTCATCCTCTTCGGGGTCGCCCTCTCGGCCTTCGGCGGCGCCCTCACGGCGATGGTGTTCAACCTCTCCCCCTCGCCGGTGGCGACCGCGGAGATCCTCAACTGGCTGATGGGTTCGGTGGCCAATCGCGACTGGGGCGACGTGGCCGCCGCGGCCGCGCCCATGGCGGTCGGCGGCGCCCTCTGCGCCTACGCCGCCCGGGGCTTGGCGGTGATGACCCTTGGCGAGGAGACCGCCGCCCTCTCCGGCCTGCCCATGGCCCGGTTGCGGGCCGCTGCCGTCGCCGGGGCCGCCATCCTCACCGGGGCGGCGGTGGCCGTCTCCGGGGTGATCGGCTTCGTGGGCCTGGCCGCCCCGCACCTAGTGCGCGCCGGCGTTCGCCACGATCCGGCGCGGGTGTTGCTGCCCTCGGCCCTGGCGGGCGCCATCCTGCTGGTCGCCGCCGACCTGATCGGCCGGATCCTGCCCACAGAAGTGGAGCTGAAGCTTGGCGTCGTCACCGCCCTCTTCGGCGCGCCGATCTTCGCGCTGATCGCCTGGCGCGCCGCGCGGAGCTGGCGCGGATGACCGCCGCCCTGTCCCTGGAGGGCGCCGGCGCCCGCATCGGCCAGCGAACCGTCCTGGGCGGCGTCGCCCTGACCGTCGCCCCGGGCGAACTCGTCGGTGTCGTCGGCCCCAATGGCGCGGGCAAGACCAGCCTGCTGCGCGCCGCGCTCGGCCTCTTGCGCCTGACCGTGGGCGAGGCGCGCCTAGCCGGCCGGCCCGTCGCCGGCCTGTCCGAAGCCGAGCGAGCGGCCAGGGTCGCCTATCTTCCGCAGGAGCGGCGGGTCGCCTGGAACCTGCCCGCCTGGCGAATCGCGGCCCTCGGCGTCGTGCTCCGGCCGCCCGCCGTCGCCGAACAACTGGCCCGGGCGGCCCTGGAGCGGGTTGGCCTCGCGCCCCTGGCCGAGCGGGGCGTCCTCGACATGTCCGGCGGCGAGCGGGCCCGGGTGCTGCTGGCGCGGCTGCTGGCGGGCCAGGCGCCGTTGCTGGTCGCCGACGAGCCGGCGGCCGGGCTGGATCCCGAGGCGCAATTGATGGTCATGGACCTCTTCCGCCGCGAGGCGGACGAGGGGCGGGCGGTCCTGACCACCCTGCACGACCTGACCCTCGCCGCCCGCTACTGCGACCGGGTGGTGGTGGTGAACGGCGGCCGCATCATGGCCGATGGAACGCCCTGCGTGGCGCTGGCAGCCAGCGTGCTGGCGGAGGTTTTCGGGCTGAGGGGCGCGCTTGTGGACAGTCCGGCTGGACCTGTTCTCGCGGCGGCGCGTGTGGCCGGACCTAACCCCTGACCCGTTCCGGCACCTTGAACCTCACCTCGCCACGGGGGAAATCCAGCGAAACGTATTCGAACCGGGTGAGGATATCGACGCCGAGCAGAATCGCCGGCTTGTCGACCAGGTGCCACAGTTGGAAGGTGTGCAGGTCCGCGAAGGCGACGGGCCAATTGGGTAACACCAGCCCGCCGACGCGCAAGTGCGCCAGCTCGGCCAACTCCGCCGGCACGCTCTGGCCGGTGGCGCTCAGCACGACCGTTGTGGCCCTCGGGACGCCAGGATAAAGACGCATCGCGTACTGTTGCAGGGCGCGGTTGCCAATCGTGCTCTGGGCGCCGGAATCTATGAAGGCGGTCACCGGAATGCCGGCGACGTCCGCGTCCACCAGGGTGAGTTGGCCGTCGCGCTTGGTGGCCCTCAGGACACGATCGTCGGGGTCACGATAGGAGCCCCGCGACGGCTCTATCAACAGCCTTAAGCCCTTGAAGTCCAGCGTCACACGCTGCCTCTCCAGCCGGTCAAGCCCTAACAGTCCCGGCGCGCCGATGGCCGCGCCCGCCAGCAGAGAGAGCTGCGCGTTCAGCTGTAGGCGCCCGCCGATGGTCAGGTTGGCCGTGGTCGTGGCCGCCATCTGCACGCCGGCGACCCCGTGCAGCGGTTCGATCGGCCCCTGAGGCAGGCCGATCTCCGCCGCCAGTTCGGTCGACAGGACCGACTGGTTGGCCCCCGTATCGACCACGAACTGATAGGGACCTCGGCCGTTGACCAGTACCGCGGCGGTCATGCGCTTATAGATGTCCGCGACGGTCGCGAGGTTGGTCGGCGGGATGTAGTCGGCTTCTGGAGAGCTCGGATCCGCCGGCAGCATCGAGCCGCCACCATGGCGCACCAACTGCGCGCCGACCGCGGTTGGCAAGGCCCCGGCGGCCAGCACGGCCCCCGTCAGCCAGCGCCGGCTGAAGCCCTGATTTGCGCTCCCCATGTTCGCTCTCCGGCGGTTTGGGGAAACAGCTTACACCGCAGATGGCGCCTGGGACAGGGCGCGCCCATTCGGCGCGCGCCGAAGCGTCGGTCTCAGCGCGGCTTGGTCACGCTCGCGAGCGGCGTATAGCTCGGCGCCGTCGGGGCCATGCCGCCGCCGGGGACGTAGACCCCGCGTTTCAGATCCGCCGACAGGGAGATCGGCGCCGAGCCGCCGTTGAGGCGGGCGCGGTAGACCTCCGTCGCCTCCAGCACCCGCATCACATAGTTGCGTGTCTCCTGGAACGGGATGCACTCGATGAAGTCGGCGGGATCCGCCGCCGAGGCGCGGGGGTCGCCGCAGAACGACACCCACTGGGCCGGCCGGCCGGGGCCGGCGTTGTAGGCGGCGATGGCCATCACGTAGGAGCCGCTGAAGTCGCCCACCATGCTGCCCAGGTAGGCCGAGCCCAGGCGCATGTTGTAGTCCGGATCGTCCAGCATCTCGAATCGGAACGGCTCGCCGATGCGGCGGGCGGTGTTGCGGGCGGTGGCCGGCATCAACTGCATCATGCCGCGGGCGCCGGGGCCGGAGCGGACGCGGGGATCAAAGCCGCTCTCCTGCCGGGTGATGGCGAACACCAGGGCGGCTTCCGCGCCCTCCGGCGCATTGGGGGCCGCGCGCATGGGATAGCCCCGGTCGGGCAGGATGAAGCCATGCTGGGCGGCGGCGCGCACCACCCGCATGGCCAGGTCCTGGTCGCCATAACCGTGCGCCAGGTCCACCAACAGCGCCGCCTCCTCGCCGTTGGGCAGGGTCTCGGCGGCGGCCAGCACGAAGGCGCGCAACAGGTCCCGGTCGTTGATCTGCGCCATATAGCGGGCGGCGCGGATGATCTCGCGGCCCTCGAACCGCGCCCGGTCGGCCGCGGACGGCTCAGGATCGTGACCGAGGACGATCTTGTCGACCCCGGCGCGCTCGGCGGCCAGCTGGCCGTAGAAGGTGGTGTAGTAGCGGCTGCCCTCCGCATAGAACTCCTTGGCGCCGACGATGTCGCCGCCGGCCTCGGCCGCGCGGCCGCGCCAATAGAGCGCCCGCGCCAGGGTGATCGGCGAGGCGCCCACCTTCTCCAGCTTGGCGAAATGCTCGTCGGCCGCCGCCGGGTCGTGCAGTTTCGAGAGGGCGATCCAGCCGGCGTAGAACTCCGCCTCGGCGAAGTCCTGGCCCGCGGTCATGCCGTGGTGGGTGGCCGCCGCATAGGCGGCGCGGTAGTCGCCGTTGCGCAGGGCGGTGTTGATCAGCAGCCGGCGCTCCTTCCAGATCGCCGCGGCGGCCTCGTCGTTGGGCGGCTCGGCGGGGAAGTTGGCCACCAGCTGCAGGCCCAGTTCGTCGAGATTGCGCCGCTGGAGGTAGCGGGCGCGCTCAACCGCCAGGCCCGCATCGGTGGAGACGGAGGCGGGCAGGGCGCCCACCAGCCCCGAGGCCCGGGCGGAATCGTTGCGCAACGCCATCCGCGCCTCGGCCAGGGCCTGGCGGTCGGCGGGCAGCAGGGCCAGCATGTCGTGGGCGGCGGGACCCTGCTGGCCGTAGAGCAGGGTGTCTTCACGCTTGATGTGGTCGTCGGTGGTCAGTTCGCCGGAGAAGCGGGCCAGCATGCTGTGCTGGGCGTCGGCCTCGAAGGCGCGGTTGCGCCACCAGCGCACGATCAGGTCGTGGGCCTCCGGGCGGCGGCCGAGCTGCTGGTAGGCGGCGGCCAGGGCCATGGCCCCCTGGGCGGAGGTCGGCTCGCCGCCGGAGAACCAGTCCACGACCCGCTGCGGCTCGAGGCCGGAAGTCTCGATGGCCTTTTCCGCCGCGACCTGGCGACGCTGGGACCGTGGCCAGCCGGCAAGATCCCGCCGGGCCTGATCCAGCTGAAAGAACGCCAGCCGCTCGCCGTTGGCGTCGATCATCGCCCACAGGACGATCTTGCGCGCCACCGGATCGGCGAGGCTGGCCACCGCCGCGTCATAGGCCGCGGTGTCGCCGCGCCGGGCGGCGGCCAGGCCGGTGGTCACGCCCTCGCGGTCGGCGTCACTGAGCCAGCCCTGGCCGGCCACCTGGGGGAACTGGACCTGGATGGGGGGTGTTGAGGTGGAAAGATAGGGAATCGGCGCCGACGGGCCGCCGGAGTCCCCACCGGCTTCCGCGGCGGGCGCCGTCGGCGGCGCAGCGGGGCTCGGCGAGCCCAGCGGCGCCTGGGCCTGGGCGAAGGAGGCGACAAGCGCGACACCGGCCAAAGCCAGCGCCCCGCGACCAATCAACGGCGACAAATCCACACTCTCCGTCCGTCCCCCGACGAGTGTGGTTGCGGCGACCACGCTCGCGGCCATATTGTCCGCGCCGACCTAGGCTGCAAGCGCAGTCGCTTCAATTCACGGCATTTTGCGCAACCCATGACCCAGCCTCTCTTCCGCGGCGTTCTGCCTGCAATGATCACGCCGTTCCGAAACGGGGCGATCGACGAAGACTGCTTCGTCGCCCTGGTCGAACGGCAGATCGCCGGCGGCGTCCACGGGCTCGTTCCCGTCGGCACGACCGGCGAGACCGCCACCCTATCCCATGACGAGCACCGAAGGGTGGTCGAGCTCTGCGTCAAAACCGCCGCCGGCCGGGTTCCAGTGGTGGCGGGGGCGGGGTCCAACTCCACCGCCGAGGCCATCGAACTCGTCCGCCACGCCAAGACCGTCGGCGCCGACGGGGCCCTGGTGGTGACCCCCTACTACAATCGCCCCAGCCAGGAGGGCCTCTACGCCCACTATGCGGCGATCAACGAGGCGGTGCAGCTGCCGGTGCTGGTCTACAACGTGCCCGGCCGCGCCAGCGTCGACATCTCCGACGCCACCCTGGCGCGGCTGTCCAAGCTGCCCAACATCGTCGGGATCAAGGACGCCACCGGCGACATGACCCGGGCCAGCATCCAGAAGATCACCTGCGGCGACGACTGGGTGATGCTGTCCGGCGACGATCCCAGCGCCCTCGGCTACATCGCCCACGGCGGCCACGGCTGCATCTCGGTCACCGCCAATGTGGCGCCGGCCCAGTGCGCGGCGTTCTTTGACGCCTGCCTGGCCGGCGACCTGGAGGTCGCGCGCATGGGGCAGGCCCGCCTCGTGCGCCTGCACAAGGCGCTGTTCCTCGATGCTTCGCCGGCCCCGACCAAGTTCGCCATGGCGCATCTGGGCCTGTGCACCGAGGACTGCCGACTGCCGATCACGCCCTGCGCCGACGCGGTGAAGCCCGCCATCCTCGACGCCATGCGCGACGCCGGCCTGATCGGATGAACAAGGACGCCCCCGCCCAGAAGCTGATCGCCGAGAACCGGCGCGCGCGCTTCGACTATTTCCTGGAGGATTCCTTCGAGGCCGGCCTCGCCCTCACCGGCACCGAGGTCAAGGCCCTGCGCCTGGGCCGCGCCAATATCGCCGAATCCTATGCGGCCACCGAGGGCCGCGAGATCGTGCTGGTGAACGCCTACATCCCCGAATACGGCCCCGCCAACCGCTTCAACCACGAGCCGCGCCGGCCCCGCAAACTGCTCCTGCACCGCAAGCAGATCGATAAACTGTTGGGCGCCATCCAGCGCGACGGCCGCACCCTGATCCCCACCCGCCTCTACTTCAACGACAAGGGCCGGGTGAAGCTGGAGCTCAGCCTCGCCAAGGGCAAGAAGCTGCACGACAAGCGCGAGGTCGAGGCCGACCGCGACTGGAAGCGTGAACAGGGCCGGCTGATGCGGGATCGCGGGTAGGGTTTTGTCGCCTGTGCGACGGCCCGACGCCCCCTCCGTCGTCGCTTCGCGCCGCCACCTCCCCCGCTACGCGGTGGGGGACAAGCACGACCTTGTGCTCCACCGTGAAACGGGGG
>PLSW01000053.1 GCA_003165275.1 Caulobacteraceae bacterium | reverse complement strand
GCCGCCTCGCGCTCGGCGGCGCGCGCCGCCGCCTCGACCCGCCGCCGATCCTCCGCCTGGGCCTCGCGCAGGGCCGAGACTTCATCCCGGGCCCGCGCCTTGCGGACCGGCTCGTCGCCGTCCAGCCGCGCCGCCAGGGCCAGGCTCAGCCGCACCGAGCGGCCCGCCCGCTCCACCGCCGCCATGGGATCCGCCGCCCGCCCCGTGGGCGCCGGCGCTTCGCCGCTCTCGGCCGCCTCGGTTTGCCGCTGCAACTGCGCCAGGGCCAGCCGCTGCACCGCCTCGGCGACCTCCAGGTTCATTTCCACCAACCGATGCGCCACGGCGATGCGGCGCTCGGCGCGCATGTCCGGGTCGGCTCCGAAATGATGGATTTCCGCGGTCATGATAAGAACAAAGATAGAACATCGTCGCGATCGGGTCAAGGTGCGGCCGACAACGAACGCTCCTCCCCCATTTATGGGGGGGAGCGAGGGCGCCATCGCCATCGTCCACCTTCCCAACCGCACCCCTTGCCGGGACGCCCGGTCGCCGCCTACAGGTCGGGGCCGCCGCCAACCACGCCGCGGGGGACCCCGACCATGACCGATCTCGCCGAGGCCCGCATCCAGGTGGTCCGCGACCACATGCGCCTGGAGGTCGAGCACGACTGGGACGCGGTGATCGCCACCTTCGCCCACCCCCGCTACGAGATGTACGGCTCCGGTCACGTGTTCGACGGCGAGGCCGCCGTGCGCGCCTATTTCGCCGCCTCCCGCACCCCCTTCCCCGACCAGGGCAACGAGGTCATCGCCATCGCCCACGCGGGCGACACCGTGCTGGTGGAGTTCTGGCTCACCGGCACGCACCTGGGCCCGCTCAAACTCGCCGGCCGCACCGTAGAGCCCACCGGCAAGACCTTCCGCGTCCGCATGGCCGCCAGCTTCGAATTCGCCCCCGCCACGGACAAGATCGTCTGCGAGCGGCCCTATTTCGACCAGGGTGCGGTGACCCGGGCGCTGGGGCTGGGGTGAGCCTTTACCCGGCCTTCGCCCATGCCCGTATCCGGTCGATGGCCGTGGGTGACAGGCTGTAGGCCTCGACGGCGCCCCGCGATAGGGCCGCCCCGGCGGCCGGCGACGCCAGCAGCTTGAACAGCACCAGGGTCAGGGGCGCCAGACAGCCGATGTCCATCGCCAGCGGGACCAGTTCTTCGACGGCGCCGCGATAGCGGCCGGTTCCGGCTGCGAGCCTGGCCAGTTCGCCGATCACGTCCCGGCGCCGGCCACGCCGCCGGGCTGCGTCCATCAGGGCCATCAGGCCCAGGCGCGTCACCACGTCTTCGCGCCCGTCGGCCTGGGTCGCCGGCCGTTCGCCGCGCGAGACGCTGACCAGGGCGCCGGCCAGGTCGACGCCGCTGAACCAGGCGTTCATCGGTTCCACCAGCCGTGGATTGGCGTCGATGAAGCGGGGACCGCCCCTCGCGGCGTCGAGGATGTAGTCGAACGACAAGGCGCCCCGCCAGCCCAGGTCCGCCCCGATCGCCTCCACCCAGGCCCGCGCCTCCGGGCGACTTACGCTCACCTTCAGCACGTCGCCGCCGCCCGGACCCTCGGCAATCTGGCGATAGGCGTGCCAGGCCACGAGGCGCCCGTCGTCGAACACCGCCTGACAGCGTTCCAGCGGCCCGTTCGCGGCGGCCTGGACCACCACGCCCTCGCCGAAGGCGCCGACGCTGTCGAGGGCCTGGGCGAGCGCGAGGTTCCCGGCGTCGTCGTCCACCCGCCAGACGGCGGCGCTGGCCGTGCCGAACGCGGTCTTGACGAAACAGGGATAGTCCCGCCCGGCGGCCAGCTGGTCCGCCGAATGGACGATCTTGGTCGCGGGTTGCGGAACGCTGAGCCGCGCCAGCAGCCGGGTCAGGGCGACCTTGCTCTGCACCTGCTCGAAGGCGGAAAACTCGGCCAGGGCCACGCCGACGGTGTCCGGCAGGCGGGCGCGCGCCGCGGCGAACAGATAGGCCTGCTCGTGCGTGGGCAGCAGCACGTCGATCGATCGCCGCTCGGCCACATCGAGCACCGCCGCCAGATAGCCGTCGGGATCGCGCCCGCTGGGCGGCGCCGGATGGACACGGGTGACGAAGCGCGAAAACCGCGCCAGGCAGGCGGGATCGCTGGAGACCAGCTCGACGCAGCGCCCCGACAGGCCTAGGGCCGTCACCGCCTCGCGGGCGCACAGGCTTGAGCCTTCGCTGAGCAGGATGCGCGGCGGCCTCTTGTCCCGTGAAGGCGTGTTCGCGATCGACATGGCCGGATCCTTGTTGCTGGACCACCGCTCTACAGGCGCACGGCGCATCGAACTGTCGCCCGGTTGACAATTGCGACCGAAATCCTCCAGCGTGATCCATGCCCAACCGGCAAGACCTGCGCGACGTCCTGGCCGCCAATCCCTGGTTCCGCGGCCTGCCCGCGCCCCTGGCCGACGGCATCCTGTCCCTGGGGCTGGTTCGTCGCCTGGACGGCCAGACCGCCTACGCCGCGGGAGACCCGCCCAACGGTCTCTTCGCGCTCATTTCCGGCGAGATCCGCATCGTGCAGACGACACGGGAAGGGCGCTCGGCCCTGTTGATGATCGCCAGCCCCGGGGCCTGGTTCGGCGAGGCGGCGATGATCGACGGGCTGCCGCGAACCTCCGAGGCAGTCGCCGTCGGCGTCGCCCAGGTCCTGCAGCTGACCCCGGCCGTGTTCCGGCGGCTGACCGGCGACAACGCCGAGCACTACGCCGCCTTCGCCCGCCTGGTCTGCGAGCAGTACCGCCGGGCGATGGACTACATCGTCCTGACCGCCAACCTGCCCCTGGCCGTGCGACTCGCCCAGAGACTGGTCGGGCTGGCGCACGACCATGGCCGCCCCGGCGAAGGCGGGGTGGCCATTGATATCCGCCTGTCCCAGGAAACCTTGGCCAAGATGGTCGGCGCCTCCCGCCAATCGGTGAACGGCGCCCTGGGGAGGATGGAAAAACGGGGCATCGTATCGATGGGCTACGGCGCCCTCACCGTCCGCGACACCGCGGCCCTGGAGGCCGTGGCGCGATCGCGCATGTTGCCGGACTTCCTGCGATAGCCGCTTGTCCGCGCACGCCGCGGGGGCGTGCGCCCCCCAAGGTTAACCCTTCCTGACCAAGAATGACGCCTGCGTCATTTTCCTTGACGAGAACGCCTCTCACCCGCACTTTGGCGGGGAAGAGCGCGCGCCACCAGATCCGCCGACAAAGCCCGAGGAACCCGCATGACCGACAAGAACATCACCAAGGACGCCATGTACGAGGCCGTCGCCCCCGACGACTTCGTGTCCCTGCTGAATCTGGACCGCTACAACGCCCGGTCCACGGCCTTCGACAAGATCATCTCGGCCACCCACGACCACTTCTGGGATCCGCTGGACAAGAAGTACATCGACTTCGACGAGCCCTTCGACATGGAGAACCAGGCGCTTCTCCCCGAGGACATGATCGCCGCCCTGCAGACCGACTACGTCTCCAACGCCCTGTCGGACCCCAAGGACCGCATCCGCTTCATCAACCAGCAGACCCTGCGCAGCCTCTCGTCCATCCTGCACGGCGAGCAAGGGGCCCTGAACCTGTCGGCCTCCCTCTGCCACGTCCTCTACGACCAGGGCGCCCAGGAATACGCCGCCAACCAGACCCGCGAAGAAGCCCGGCACGTGACCGCCTTCGCCAAGTACATCAAGGCCCGCTGGGGCAAGCCGGTGGCCTGCAGCCCCGTGCTGCAGAACCTGCTGGTGGAGATCATCGGCTCGCCCGAGGTCTACAAGAAGATCATCGGCATGCAGATGCTGGTCGAGGGCCTGGCCATGGGCGCCTTCGCCACCTTCTATCAGAAGCTGAACGATCCCCTCGGCCGCAAGCTGATGCAGCTGGTGATGACCGACGAGGCCTTCCACCACAAGTTCGGCAAGATCTGGGCCGACCGCACCATCCCCAAGCTGAGCCCCGAAGAGCACATCATCATCGAGGACTGGGCGGCCCACTGCTTCCAGACCCTGCTGTTCAACCTGGTGGCCCCCACCGAGCAGCGCGACCTCTACGAGGAATTCGGCCTCGATCCGGAGATCGTCATCCAGGAATTCCAGAAGATCGCCACCGACGAAGCCCGCCGGGAGGACATGAAGGAAGCCACCAACATCTTCCGGGTGTTGATCAAGACCCTTCTGAACGCCGGCATCATCACCGACCGCACCCGCGCCTTCTACGGCATGTACGTCGATATGGAGGAGCTGAAGTCCGAAGGTGAGCGGATGGTGGGCGACGACATCGCCGAAGACGGCATCAAGTACCTGCAGGCGATCAATTTCAAGGATCGCACGGCGACCGAGGTTCTCATCGCCGCGGAATAGCCATAGATTTCAGCCTGATTGAACGTCGCCCCGCCGCAACCGGCGGGGCGAGCTTCGCGTTATCATTGCGGGGGGTCAGGGAGAAATCGATGCATAGGCGGTTTTCAGCAGCCCGGACCGCCATTCTCGGCGCGGGCCTCCTGGCCCTCTCCNNGCCCTCTCCAACGTCGCCCAGGCCTCGATCAGTCCCGACAGGCCCCTCGATCCCACCCGCTACGTCGGCCGCTGGTACGAGGTGGCCCGCCTGCCCAACAAGCTGCAGACCGACTGCGTCTCGGGCACCTCCGACTGGTCGCGGACGCCGGACGGGGTCTTCAACGTCGTCCAGACCTGCCACACCCGCTCGGCCAGCGTGCCGGCGAAGATCTGGCGCGGCGCCGGGAAGATCATCGACGCGGTGACCAACTCGCGCTTCCGCATCGGCTTCTTCGGCGGCTTCGTGCACATGGACTATCAGGTCCTCGACCGCGGCGACGACTACAGCTGGTGCATCCTCACCGCGGCCAATCCGAAATACCTCTGGATCATGTCCAAGCGCCCGTCGGTCAGCGCCGAGGAAAAGGCCGCCCTGGTCGCCCGCGCCCGCTCCCTCGGCTACAACACCAGCGGCCTGGTGTTCGACACGCAGGCGCCGACCTCCTGAACCGGCGAATTGACCCGCGGCGCCGCCGCGCCTAGCGTTCCGGGGTCTCCAGGGAGGAAATAGCCATGCGCCTTGCGCTCGTCGTCGCCGTTGCGGCGCTGTTTTCCTGTTCCGCCGCGTCCGCCTTCAATCCGCAGCCGGACCCGCCGGGTCGCCACGGAGGCAAGATCCTGACCACCAGCCGCAAGGCCGGCGGCCAGCATGGTGAGGATCGGCGGACCGGCGGGGACCAGCGGTCACGCTGCCACGACCGCCATGGCCGGCCTGAAAAGTGCCGCTGAGCCGGTAGCGGTCGCTCGCTCCGCCTTGATCGGGCCGGCCCGCTGACCGGCTGATACGAGCGTCGCCATCTTGCCTTCGGAACGAAGGCGGAACATGATCCACGGATGGACGCCGCGACCCTCATCGGCCTTTCCCGGCCCGAAACCACCGGCATCGTCACGCGGGGGGCCGCGCGGCTGTTCCTGGCCATGGGCTATGCGCCCCTGGCGGAGGTCAGCCTGCCCAACGGCCGGCGGGCGGACCTGATGGCCCTGGGCCCTCGGGGCGAGATTGCCATCGCCGAGGTGAAGTCCAGCCTGGAGGACTTCCGGGTCGACCGCAAATGGGGCGAATACGCCCCCTATTGCGACGCCTTCTACTTCGCGGTCGGGCCGCATTTTCCACGGGAGATCCTCCCCGAAGGCCCCGGCCTGATCATCGCCGACGGCTTCGGTGGCGCCGTCCTCACCGAAGCCCCGCCAACCCTCCTCGCGCCGGCGCGGCGCAAGGCCCTGACGTTGGCGTTCGGGAGACTGGCGGCGATGCGGGCGCTGGGGGTGGAGGGGTAGGGGCGGCCGCTCCTCCCCCATTTAGAGTTTCGGTGACAGTTTACTTAACTCATTCCACCCCCTCGACCGCCGCGAGATCGC
>PLSW01000347.1 GCA_003165275.1 Caulobacteraceae bacterium | reverse complement strand
GCCTACCTAATGCGAATTGAGCCATAATATTAGACATCATGTACGCCAAACCATCCATCCAGGAGCCGCGTCCGATGATGACCTTCCGTGAAAAGAGCGCCGCCGCGTCGCTGGCGATCACCGCCCTGGCCTTCGGGGCCTATGGGGCCTGGGTTGTCCAGCGGGCGCCGTCGGAGGGGGCGCCATCGCCGGCCTGATGGGCGTCATCGCCGCCCAGATCGTCGCGCAGATCGCCGCCCACATCTTCTTCGCCCTGCAGGCGCGGCCCGAGGGGGCCGACGAGCGCGACCGCGGGGTCGACCGGCTGGCCCAGCGCAACGCCTATTTCGTGCTGTTCGGCTCGGTCTGGGCGGTGCTGGGCATGGCCCTGGCGGCGATGGCGCCCCTGACCCTCGCCTACGCCCTGGTCGGCGCCATCGTCCTGGCCGAGCTGGTGCGGTTCGCCTCGCAGCTGGTCTACTACCGGCGCGGCCTGTGAGCCTGGGCCGCGGCGCGACCAAGGTTCGCAACACCATCCGCACCCTGCGCTTCCAGCACGGCGAAATGACCCAGCAGGCCCTGGCCGACCGGATCGGGGTCACTCGCCAGACGGTGATCGCCATCGAACAGGGCCGCTATTCGCCGACCCTGGAAACCGCCTTCCGTATCGCCGCGGTGTTCGGCGCGCCGTTGGAGCGGGTGTTCCAGTACGCGGGGGAGTGAGGCCGGGATCGACGCCCGCCTTCTTCGTCACGGTCGGGCTTGCCGCCCCTCAGCTCGTCATCCCGGCCGGAGCGAAGCGGAGAGCCGGGACCCAGCGTCGCGCCCACCAATCTTGCGAGCCGCCTGGGTCCCGGCTCTCCGCGCAAGGGCGCTCCGGCCGGGATGACGAGCAATGGAGGGGCTCAGCCAAAAGCAAAGGCGTCCTAAGTTGGCGCCTATGGGGACAAGGCCGGCCATGACGAGGGATGGTGGAGCGGCTCGCTCCACGGAGCAGAACGCTCCCCAGACCCCAAACATGACCAAGCCGTAATGCTATGGCGTTTGCGCCCGGGGGGCCGAGTCGCCACTCTGGCGAAAAGCCAGTCGCATTGGGGACCTCTTGGATCAGACCACAGCGCCCGACCCCGTCAGCGCCCGGCGGCAGGCGGCGCATGAGCGCAGCGGCCGGGTGGGGGTGGGCCTGAAGACGATCTACGGCTCGGGCAATGTCGTCGACGGGATGAGCACCTATGTGTTCGGCGCCTTCCTGTTCTTCTACCTCACCGCGGTCTGCGGCCTCTCCGGCTCCCAGGCCGGCGTGGCCCTGTTTCTGGCCCTAGTCATCGACGCCGTCGCCGATCCGCTGATCGGGTCGATCTCGGACAATTCCGGCTCGTCCTTCGGGCGGCGCCACCCGTTCATGATCGCCAGCGCCCTGCCGGTCGCGATCATGTTCGGCCTGCTGTTCTCAATCCCCGCCGCCCTCTCGGGCTGGCCGCTTTTTGGCTACATCACCGCGATGATCATCGGGCTGCGCATCGCGCTGTCCCTGTTCAACGTGCCCTATGTGGCCATGGGGGCGGAGCTGTCGGACGACTACGCCGAGCGTTCCTCGATCGTGGTCTTCCGCATCCTGTTCACCGTGCTGGCGACTCTGGCGGCGACGACCCTGGGCTTCGGGGTCTTTCTGAAGCACGGCCTGATCGGCCGGGCGGCCTATGCGCCGCTGGGCTGGACCTGCGGGGCGATCATGGGCGGCGCGGCGCTGATTGCGGCCCTGGGCACCCTCGGCGCCCGCAGCCGCATGCATCCGGCGGCGCCCAACCTTGAGCCGGCCCTGAAGCGGTTCGGGATGGAGATCGTCGAGGTGTTCAAGAACCCCTCGTTCCGGTCGCTGTTCCTGGCGGCGGTGATCTTCTTCGTCGCGCAAGGGGTGGGCGGCACCGTGGGGCTGCACGCCAACAAATACTTCTGGCGCCTGCCGACCAGCGTCATCCAGTCCCTGGGCTACGCCGTGGCCGCGGGCCTGGTGGTGGGATTGCCAGTGAGCTTCTTCATGGCCCGGTTCCTGGAGAAGCGGACGGCGCTGATGATCGGCCTCCTGGTGATCGTCGGCTGCCAGTGCTTGCCCACCACCTTTCAGCTCGCCGGGATCATGCCCCAGGGCGCGGCCCTGCATTGGATCCTCATCGTCAATACGATGATCGCCTACGCCATGATCACCGTCACCATCGTCGCCCTCCAGTCCATGGCCGCCGACGCCGCCGACGAGCACGAACACCTGTTCTTCGCCCGGCGAGAAGGGCTGTTCTTCGCCGGGCTGAGCTTTGCGTCCAAGGCGGCGGCGGGGGGCGGCACGCTGATCGCCGGGGTCTGCCTCGACCTGGTCGCCTTTCCCAGCGACGTCGCCGCCCACGGGGGCGAGCACCTGGTGATCTCCCACGCCACCTATGTGGGCCTCGGGATCATCCACGGGCCGGTGGCGGGGATCGGGACGCTGATCGCCGCCCTGGTGCTGCTCGGCTACCGCTTGGACAAGAGGGCCCACGCGTCGCTGCTGGCGGAGCTGGGGGTGAGGCGGGCGGCGGGGGCGGGGTAGATTCGCCTTCTCCCTTTGGGCAACACGAGACTAGGCCGTCTCCCCTTGCGGGAGAAGGTGGTCCGAAGGGCCGGATGAGGGGTCGCGCCGGCGATTGCCCTGTTGTTTCAACATATT
>PLSW01000375.1 GCA_003165275.1 Caulobacteraceae bacterium | reverse complement strand
TGGACTTCGCCGGCGGTACGGTGGTTCACATCAACGCTGGTGTCGCGGGCCTGGTCTGCGCCCTCGTGCTCGGCAAACGTAAGGGTTACGGGACCGACAACATGGCCCCGAACAACCTGGTCTTCACCATGATCGGCGCCAGCCTGTTGTGGGTTGGCTGGTTCGGCTTCAACGCCGGTTCGGCCAACGCCGCCAACGCCCTCGCCGGCGCGGCCATGACCAACACCCAGGTCGCCACCGCCGCGGCGGCCATGGCCTGGATGGTGGTCGAATGGATCGAGCGCAAGAAGCCCACCATGCTCGGCATGGCTTCCGGCGCCGTCGCCGGCCTCGTGGCCGTCACCCCGGCCTCCGGCTTCGTCAATCCGACGGGCGCCCTGCTGGTCGGCATCGCCGCCGGCGTCGGCTGCTACGCCGGCGCGGTCTGGATCAAGAAGATCTTCAAGTATGACGACAGCCTCGATGCGTTCGGCGTGCATGGCGTCGGCGGCTTCATCGGCGCGATGCTGACGGGCGTGTTCGCGGACGGCGCCATCAACACCCTGCCCGCCGGGCATGGCGTGATCACCCAAGCGCTGGGCTGCCTGTCCACCATCGTGTGGTCCGGTGTCGTGACGTTTGTCATCCTGATGGTGTTGAAGTTCACGGTGGGCCTGCGGGTCACCGAGGAGGAGGAGGTCGAAGGCCTCGACATCAGCCTCCACGGCGAAACCATCCACGACTAGTTCAGCGTATCAGTAGCGTAGCGTACGGGCGGGGACCTTCGGGTCCCCGCCTTTGTTTTGGGGGGTGTTCAAAGAAGGGTGTTGCTCGCGCCACGTCGTGCAGCGGACCGACGCCCCCTCAGTCAGCTTCGCTGACAGCTCCCCCGTTTCACGGTGGAGCAAAGCCAACGTTTTCCTCCACCGCGTAGCGGGGGAGGTGTCGCTGAGCGAAGCGAAGTGACGGAGGGGGCGTCGGTCCGCCGCAATGGCTGTAGGGCGGCAAAGCGGACCGGCTTCCCGCGATGGACCGAACCGCCCCTACCCCCACGGCCCGCCAAGCCGGCAGCGGCGCACCCACCAGTCTGGCCGCATCCGTTCCAGCCGCTCGGCCAGGCCCTCGGCCTCGATGTCGCCGGCGCAGAGGGCGAAACAGGTGCCGCCGGAGCCCGACACCCGGGCGAGCAGGCTCTCCGGCTCCCCCTCCAGGGTCTCCAGCACGTCGCCGATGGCCGGATTGAGGGCGATGGCCGGCGCCGCCAGGTCGTTGCGCAGCCCCGCGAGCCACCCCGCCAACTCCTCCGCCGACTCGAAGGCCGCGGGGGCGTCGGGAAGATCAAGGCGGCCGCGACCGCCCGCGGCATCGAAAGCCCCATAGACCGCCGCCGTGGACGATCCCGAGCGTGGATTGACCAGCACCGCGTGCAGCGCCGGCAGGCCGGGCGCCGCCGACAGCCGCTCTCCCCGCCCCTCGGCCCAGACCGGCCGCCCGAACAGGCAGGCCGGCCCATCCGAGCCCAGTTCCCCGGCGATGGTCTCCAGGGCGGCGTCGCTCAGCCGGGGCGTGACCACCTCGCGGATCAGCCGCAGCGCCGCCCCCGCGTCGCTGGAGCCGCCGCCGAGGCCGGAGGCCACCGGGAGGGTCTTGGTCAGGCTGAGCCGGAACGGCGGCTGCGGACCCCGCGCCCGCGCCAGGATCGCCCGCGCCGCCCGGAAGACCAGGTTGTCCTCGCCGGCGGACAGGCCTCCCCCGAAGGGGCCGTCAATCTCAAGCGCCAGGGCGTCCGCCTCGGTGAGCGCCACCCTGTCGCCGACGTCGGCGAACACCATCAGGCTGCACAGCCCATGCCGCCCGTCCGACTCCAGCGGCCCCACATGCAGGAACAGATTGACCTTGGCGGGGGCGAGGGTGGTCCGGGTCATGGCAATGTCCCCTTCTCCCCTTGCGGGAGAAGGTGGCCGCGCACCCTTTGCTTCGTCCGGCTCACATCCCCGTCCCTCAGCGCGCCGCCACCGTCGCCGGCGGGCCCTGGTCCTTCAGCTTGGCCTCCACCGCCTGGCGAAGCTTGGCCGGCGGACCCAGGCTCAGCACCCGCTCCCACTGGTAGCGCGCCTCGAGCTTGCGGCCCGCCCGCCAATAGGCGTCGCCCAGGTGGTCGATGATCTCCGGCTCGGCCGGCTCCAGGGCCGCGGCCTGTTCCAGGGTCGGCACGGCCTGGGCGATGTCGCCCAGCTGGTAGTCGGCCCAACCGAGGGAATCCAACAAGGCGCCGGAATCCGGCTTGGCCGCCACCGCCCGAGCCAGCATGGCGCGGGCCTGGGCCTGGTGCTCCCCGTGCTCGATCCAGGAATAACCGAGGTAGTTGAGGATGTCCGGCTCGTCGGGGCGCATGGCCATCGCCTTCGTCAGGTCCTTCTCCCCCTCCGTCCAGCGCCCGTCCTCGGCCAGGGCCACGCCGCGCATATAGTAGACCTGCCAGTCGGCGTGATCCCCGGCGCGGGCGATGACCCCGTCCAGCACCCTGGCGGATTCCGCGTACTGTTCTCCGGCCCGCAGGCAGTCGGCCAGCAGCAGCTGCGCCTCGTCGTTGTCCGGCGCGGCCTTGGCGGTCTCCCGCGCCAGCCTCAGCGCCGTGCCGGCGTCCGCGCTCCCCTGATAGGCGCCGATCAGCCGCGAGCGCGCCTCCACATAGTCCGGCGAGGTCGTCGAGACATGGCCGAAGGCGGCCCGGGCGGAGTCCACGTCCCCGGCGGTGGCCATGGCGTCGCCGGCCAGCAGCCAGGCCTCGTCGCGCCCCGGATCCAGGCGCAACACCAGCCAAAGATAGACCACGCCCAGCTCCGGCTGCTTTTCGGCGATCAGCAGGGCGGCCGGCCCCAGCAGGGCGCGCCCCGCGCCCTGCGCGATGGTCGGCGCGGCCGGCGCCGGTCCGCCGGCCTCCGCCCGCTGGACAGCCGCCGTCAGGGCGCCGCTGGCCCCGCCCGCCTTCAGGGCGGCGGCGTAGAGGGCCACGGCGTCCTTTCGCCGGCCCTGGCGCTCGAGGAACTCCCCGTAGCGGGTGGTGTAGAGGGCCACGCCTTCCCCCCCGCCGGCGAGATTGCGGAAGGCCGCGTCCGCGTCGTCCATGCGACCGGCGCGCTCGTAGAGCAGGGCCTGGTCCAGGCGCGACAGTTCCTCCACCAACCGGTCGCCGTGCGGATTGGGCAGCGTCAGCGCCGCCGGCCAGTCCCCAGCGCCCGCCGCGGCCCAGGGCTTCAGCAGCACCAGGATCGAGCGGTGATCCCCAATCGGATCCCCCGCCAGCAGCGCCTCGGCCTCCCGGTAGCGGCCCAGGGCGATCAGGTCGACGGCCCGGGTCGCTCGCCCCAGTTGCTGCATGCCCAGCGAGCCCTCGTCCCCGGTGGGCGCCAGCTCTGCGGCCCGGTGCACCTCGCCGGCGAACAGGGCGGCGGTGAAGGCGCGATCCTGCAGCAGGGCGCCCGGATCGGCGCGGGCGGCGCGGGCGTAGAATTCCGAGGCCTCGCGGCCGTGACCGTCGTCCAGCGCCGCCCGCCCGGCCAGGAAAAGGCTGTCCACCGCCGACGGATCGTCCCGCATCCGGGCGGGCGGCTGGACGCCGCGAAGCCCGGTCGCGCCGTCCCCCGGGCTTGAGGCGTCATCGGCGGCGACAGCGGGCGAGGCGCAGGCCGCCGCCAGGCCGAGGGCGGACAGCAGCAGGGGAAGGGCGAGGACGCGAATGGGGCTTTGCATGGCCCCACGGTCCACGGTTTTCAGGGCGCCATCAAGACCCGGCGCCTCACATGTTGGGATAGTTCGGCCCGCCGCCGCCTTCCGGGGTCGTCCAGACGATGTTCTGCGACGGATCCTTGATGTCGCAGGTTTTGCAGTGGACGCAGTTCTGGGCGTTGATCTGGAACCGCGGGTTCTTGCCGACCTCGTCGTAGAGCACCTCATAGACCCCCGCCGGGCAGTAGAGCCTTGCAGGCTCCCCGTATTCGGGCAGGTTCACGTTGATCGGGATCGACGGGTCCTTCAGCCGCAGGTGCGCCGGCTGGTCCTCCTCGTGGTTGGTGGAGGACAGGAACACCGACGACAGCTTGTCGAAGCTGATCACCCCGTCCGGCTTGGGATAGACGATCGGCTTATAGGCCTTGGCCAGGCCCGTATAGGCGTAGTCCGGCTTGCCGTGGTGCAGGGTGCCGAAGAAGGAGAATCCGCCGGTGATGGCGTTGACGTGCATATCGAACACCCCCAGCCCCGCCCCGATCAGGGTGCCGAACTTGGACAGCAACGGCTTGGCGTTGCGGACGATCTTGAGCTCCTTGGCCACCCAGGATTTGTCGTAGGCGGCCTGATATTCCACCAGCTGGTCGCTGGCGCGGCCCGCCTGGATGGCGGCGAAGGCGGCCTCGGCGGCCATCATCCCGCTCTTCATGGCGTTGTGGCTGCCCTTGATCCGCGGCACGTTCATGAATCCCGCCGAACAGCCGATCAGCACCCCGCCGGGGAAGCTGAGCTTGGGCACGGCCTGGTAGCCGCCCTCGGTGATCGCCCGCGCGCCATAGGCGATGCGTTTGCCGCCCTCCAGGAAGGGCCGCACCGACGGGTGCTGCTTGAAGCGCTGGAATTCGTCGAAGGGCGACAGCCAGGGGTTCTTGTAGTTCAGGTGCGTCACGAAGCCGATGGCCACGTAGTTGTCGCCGAAATGGTACATGAAGCTGCCGCCGCCAGTGGAGTCGTTCAGCGGCCAGCCAACCGTGTGCTGGGCCAAGCCCGGCATGAACTTGTCGTCAGCGACCTGCCAGAGCTCCTTGATGCCGATGCCGAACTTCTGCGGATCCCGCCCCTCTGTCAGGTTGAATTTGGCCTGCAGTTGCTTGGCCAGGGAACCGCGGACCCCCTCGGCGATGAAGGTGTATTTGGCGTGCAGCTCCAGCCCCGGCTGGAAGTCCGGCTTCTTTTCGCCGTCCTTGCCGATGCCGAACACCCCGGCGACCACGCCCTTGACCGAGCCGTCGTCATTGAACACCACGTCCGAGGCGGCCATCCCGGGATAGACCTCGACGCCCAGGGCCTCGGCCTGCTCGCCCAGCCAGCGGCAGAGGTTGGCGAGGGAGCCGATGTAGCAACCGTGGTTTTGCATGAACCCCGGCATGGCGAACATCGGGATCGGGACGGACCCGTCCGCGCCCATCAGCAGGTAGCGGTCATGCTTGACCGGCGTGTCCAGGGGCGCGCCCTTTTCCTTCCAGTCCGGGAAGAGCTCATTCAGCGCCTTGGGATCCATCACCGCCCCGGAGAGGATATGGGCGCCGACCTCGGAGCCCTTCTCCAGCACCGCCACGGAAATCTCGGTTCCGGCGGCCTCGGCCAGCTGTTTCAGCCGGATCGCGGCGGATAGGCCGCTGGGGCCGCCTCCGACGATGACGACGTCGTAGTCCATCGCCTCGCGTTCGGCGTCTTCGCTCATGGCCCAGCCTTCCATTCCGCGCGCGCGGGTCGGCGCACGCCATTGAATCCCTGCCGGACTTATCGGAAGGTGACGCATGCGCGGTCAAGGGCCTTCCAACACCCCATTGCAGTCGGCGGCCTGCTTCCTGCCCATCTTGAGGGCCGACGGCCGGGCGGCGGCGGCGTGAACGCCCCCGCACCCCTCGACCGGCGCGCCGTCGAAAGCCTGCTCAGCTTCTGGGCCGACGCCGGGGTCGATGCCGCCTTCGAGGACGCACCGGTCAACCGGCTCGCCGAACGGCCGGTGGCCGCGCCCCTCACCGCGCGCGCCAGGACCGCCACGGGGCCGGCGCCGGAGGCCGCCCAGGGCTTTACCGCGCACGTCCCCGCCCCCGCCGCGGCCAATGCGATCGCCGACGCCCGCCGCCTCGCCGCCGAGGCCCAGGATCTGGAGGCCCTGGCCGCCGCCATCGCCGCCTTCGACGGCTGCCCGCTGAAGTTCGAGGGCGCCCGGCAGGCCGTCTTCGCCCGTGGAAATCCCGACGCGCCGGTGCTGGTGATCGGCGAGGCGCCCGGCGCCGAGGAGGACCAGGCCGGCCAGCCCTTCGTCGGCCGCGCCGGCAAGCTGCTCGACCGGATGTTCGCCGCCGCCGGGCTGACGGACCGGGTCTACATCACCAACACCGTCTACTGGCGGCCCCCGGGCAACCGCACCCCCAGCCCCGCCGAACAGCTGGTCTGCGCGCCCTTCGTGGAGCGCGCCATCGCCCTGGTGAGGCCCAGGATGCTGCTGCTGGTGGGCGGGGCCGCGGCCAAGGCGGTGCTGCAGCGTCCGGAAGGCATCCTCTCCCTGCACGGCCGCTGGTTCGACTGGCGCTCGTCCGACGAGGCCCAGACCGTCCCCGCCCTGCCGACCCTGCACCCCGCCTTCCTGCTGCGCCAACCCGCCGCCAAGAAGAAGGCCTGGGCGGATCTGCTGACCCTGACCGAGCGGCTGGATCGGCCGGACCGGCCGCATTAGGTCGGCGCAGGCGCGCTGAAAAAGACCTTCTCCCCTCGCGGGAGAAGGAGGGGCCCGCGTAGCGGAGCGCAGCGAAGCGGAGTGGGAGGATGAGGGGCCGCGCTGGCCCATCCGCGTGCTTCCACCACTACCGGCGCCGCCGATAGAGCACACCACCGCCGGCGCGGCCCCTCATCCTCCCATTCCGCTACGCTCCATGGCTCCTCCTTCTCCCGCGAGGGGAGAAGGTCTCTAACGCGCGCTGAAGGGCTTTGACGTCGCAGCACGAATACGCAGGAACGGCTTCCCAGGCCCGCGCCACGCGAGTCCGGCGCAGCCTCGCCCCCATCCATGCTATGAACCCCTGATGGCCAAGGCTCTTCGCACCCTGCTTGGACTGCTTGCGCTGGGCTTCGCCCTCAGCGGCTGCGTGACCCTGACCCGCGTCCCCTTCACCCAGGCGGACGTGCGGGTCGCCTCCCCGCCCGGTTTCCCCGATGTCCGCTACAATCAGGACGATCCGCGGCTGGTGGCGATGTTGCGCCAGACCCTGAAGGCCAACGGCCAGAACGAGATCGTCAGCCTGGCCATTTCCGGCGGCGGCGCCAACGGCGCCTATGGGGTGGGTCTGCTCTACCAGTGGAGCCGGATGGGCGAGCGGCCGCAGTTCCAGCTGGTCACCGGCGTCTCCACCGGCGCCCTCACCGCCCCCTTCGCCTTCCTCGGCGCCGACTGGGACGAGCGGATGCGGCAGGCCTATTTCAGTCGCCAGGTGACCAACCTGCTGCAGTCCCGCGGCCTCGCCGGCTTCCTCACCCCCGGCTTCTACAACAAGCAGCCCCTGGTCGACCTCGTCCGCAGCGAGGTCACCGACGAGATGATCGCCGCCATCGCCGCCGAGCACGCCAAGGGCCGCCGGCTATTGGTGGCCACCACCAACCTCGACACCGAGGAAATGGTGGTCTGGGACATGGGCGCCATCGCCGCCCGGGGCGGTCCGGCCGCGCGGGCCCTGTTCATCCAGGTGATGGTCGCCTCCGCCAGCGTGCCGGGGGTCTTCCCCCCCAGCCTGATCGAGGTGGAGGCCGGCGGCCGGCGGTTCTCCGAGCTGCATGTGGACGGCCAGGCCGAGGGCGCCTTCTTCGCCATCCCCCAGACCCTGCTGCTCAGCAAGACGGTGCAGCGGGACTACGTCAAGCCCCGGCTCTACATCATCGTCAACGGCCAACTCGACGGCCTGTTCGAGCTGACCCCCCACAGCACCCTGTCGATCCTCGCCCGCACCCTGGATACGGCCAACAAGGCCTCAATGCGCTCGATGCTGATCTCCACGGAGGAGTTCTGCGAGCGCACCGGCTGTAGCCTGAAGGTCTCGGCCCTGCCGGCGTCGGCGGTCGACGATCCGCTCGATTTCAAGCCGGCGCACATCGACGCCCTTTTCGCCGCGGGGGCGGCGGCGGCGCAGGACCGTAGCGGCTGGAGCGCCGCCCCCGCGGCGCCGGCGCCCGTTCGGCCGGTGGCCCCGCATTGAGGTCGAAGCGCGGCGCACCCTGGATCGGGGCCCTGGTCGGACTGGCGCTGACGGCGGGACCGTCCCGCGCCGCCGACGCCGCGCCGACCTCGCGGCCGCCGTCGCCGAGTGACTCCTGCGCCGCGCAGACCTTCGAAGGCGCGCGCTTCACCGTCTGCCGCTACGCCCGCGGCGCCCAGACCCTGAGGCTGGCCCTGGACGGCCCCCACGGCCCCCTCGGCGGGTTCGGCGCCCTGGCCCGGCGGCTGGGGCCCGACGCCGACCGTCTCGCCTTCGCCATGAACGCGGGCATGTACGAGGCCGACCAGTCCCCGGCCGGGCTGCTGATCCTCGACGGCAACACGGCCCATCCCGCCGACACAGGAACCGGCGACGGCAACTTCTACCTCACCCCCAACGGGGTCTTCGCCGTGGACGCGGACGGCGCGCCGCGGGTGGAGGAGACCCACGCCTTCCTCGCCCATCCCGGCGCGGTGCGCTGGGCCACCCAGTCCGGCCCGCTGCTGGTCGAGCACGGCGCCCTGCATCCCAGGCTGGCGCCGGACGGCGCCTCGAAGAACATCCGCAACGGCGTCGGGGTCCCCGGTCCCGACGAGGCCCTGTTCGTGATCAGCGACGATCCCGTCTCCCTCGGCCGCTTCGCCCGCTTCTTCCGCGACGTGTTGAAGTGCCCGGACGCCCTCCATTTTGATGGCCACGTGTCGGCGTTATGGGCGCCGGGACTGAAGCGACGGGATCCGGCCAAGGGGCTGGGGCCGCTGGTGGTGGTGCTGAGGGGGCCGGACTAGCCCGAGCGCCGCAAGGGGCTCTGCTTTTTTTCGTCATGGCCGGGCTTGTCCCGGCCACCCAGGATCACTGGCGATTGTTAATTATCCCAGATGCTTGCCACCCTTTGTTGGGGGCCGCGTCTAACATCGTTGGTCAAGCCGCACCGTCTGTGATCCTGGGTGGCCGGGACAAGCCCACGGCTGTCCGGTTCATGCTGCGCCCCAGTCGAGCTGAAGTTGGCGGGGGTCTGTTTGAGTCCTTGGGGGCGGCTTGAGAAGTTGATCGAGGGGCCTGGCGTGCATGAGATTGACGCGTAGGAGTCGTGCGAAGGCCAGGGCGCTGCTGACGATCTGGACGGCGTCCTTGGCCAGGCGGATGAGCAGGTAGGCGATCAGGGCGACGGCGACTTGGATACGGACGGCGTTCTCGCTGTGGCCGATGAAGTGCTTGATCCGGAGGTTTTGTTTGACCCATCTGAAGAAGAGTTCGATGGCCCAGCGGCGCTTGTAGAGGTCGGCGATCTCCTGGGCTGAGGCGTCCAGGTCGTTGGTGAGGATGCGAATGGTTTTGCCGGTGTCGAGGACGACGCCGATCTCGCGGACCGGATCCTCGAAGGGGTTTTTGCGACTGTAGGACATGCGCGCGGGCAGATGGCCGACCTTGTCGTAGAGCAGGGTCGAGGCTTGCGGCAGGGGGCGATCCTCGACGATGTCGAGGGTGGTGTTGGTTTTCAGTCGGGTGACGATGCGGCAGCCCTTGGCGTCCAGCTCCGCCCACCAGCCGAAGTCGTAGTAGCCCAGGTCGAAAACATAGGTGGCGCCCGCCTCGATGGGCATGGCCTTGGCGGCGGTGATGTCGTTGGTCTTGGCGGTGGTGATCGCCAGATAGACCGGCCGATCGGCGTCGGGATCGTAGATGATATGGGCCTTGGCCCCGCAGACGGTCTTGGAATAGCGCGCCCAGTTGGTGGCCACGCCGCTCAGGCGGACCCCGGTGGAATCGATCAGTCGCACGGCCTCGGCGGTCGAGCGGCGGAACCCCCGGCTCAGCAGGCGGGTCATCCGGGCGAACAGGCCGGAAAACACCGCGCTGGACCGGATCTGGTTGGCGTCGGACAGGGTGGCGCGCGCAACCGGCCCGACTCCGAGGTGGTAGAGCTTCGACGAATGGCTCTGCATCGCCGTCTCGATCTCGCGCAGCGACACCGCGCCGGCCAGTTGGGCGTAAAGCAGGGCCACGAACTGGGTCTTGGTGGTCAGGGTGCGCACACCGACGTCCGCGCCATGTTCATCCACAAGATCGTCGAACACCGACCAGGGCACGTACTTCAGCACGCCGTGCAATACGCTATTCTGATGCCGCATGGTGTTGGCTCCTTCCCGTGTCCAAATCACCGCCAAGTGTTTGAAAACGAGTAGAATCAACCGTGCCTATCCGGTTGACGCA
>PLSW01000111.1 GCA_003165275.1 Caulobacteraceae bacterium | reverse complement strand
CGACCTATGCCCAGCTATATTCCGGCCAGTGGGTGCACACTACATCTAGTGGGTGTCTGTGTTAACCGGATAGGCACGATTCGATGAATGTTGTCCGGCCACCTGGAGGATTTCGGGTTGTCGTCGTGCCCCAAGTCAAGAAATACATCGCCTCCGAGACATCGTCAAATTTTCGTATTAGGCAGATGTGGAAGGATTTGACGGCACGTATAAAGATGACCGCGTTGAAGGAAGGGACTCCAATTCGCCGGTCTGGCGCAACAGCGTTTACGTTTGTTGCGGACGGCGCGCCCGATTTTCAAATACCCACAATTCAAATCACATATACAATTCTTGGAGACTCCCTCACTATAGATGGCGCTCTGGTGTGGCAGGAATCCGACCACGAGGACGATTCGGCGAAGCGGTAGTTAGAGTGCCCAACTTGGGCGTCGGCGGTGCGTGGACGAACCCGCACCCGCCGTCTATGCCGAACCCTCAACCTTTGCTTTAGCGTCCAGGATTCGCCTTCATGTCCCGCGCAGCTTCCCTTGCCGCCCTCGCCGCCCTGGCCATCGCCTTAACCGCCGCTCCGGCCTTCGCCGACGACCCGGCGCCCTCCGTCGGCGAAAAGGCCCTGGCCGACAAGATCGACGCCGCCACTGCCCGCCCGCCCATCGATGAAGCCGCCTCCACGACGCACCACAGCGTCGCCGTGCACGGCAAGACCCTGGCCTATGACGCCACCGCCGGAACCCTCACCATCCGCGACAACGACGGCAAGCCCACCGCCAGCGTCTTCTACGTCGCCTATGTGGCCGACGCCGGCAAAGGTGCCGCGCGCCGGCCGGTGACCTTCCTCTACAATGGCGGCCCCGGCTCCTCGAGCCTGTGGCTGCACATGGGCTCCCTCGGCCCCATGCGCCTGAAGACCGCCAGCCCCGAGGCCACCGGCCCCGCCCCCTACAGCTTCGTCGCCAATGACGAGACCCTGCTGGACAAGACCGACCTGGTCTTCATCGACGCCATCGGCACCGGCTTTTCCCGCCCCCTCGGCAAGACCGACGCCAAGACCTTCTGGGGGGTGGATCAGGACGCCGACGCCTTCGCCCGGGCCATCAGCCGCTATGTGATCCTCAACGGCCGGGCCAATTCGCCCAAGTTCCTGTTCGGGGAATCCTACGGCACCACCCGCTCGGCGGCCCTGTCCCTGGTGCTGCATAACCGCGGCATGGACCTGAACGGGGTGGTGCTGCTGTCCTCCTGGCTCAACACCGACTCTGACAATCCGGGCCTGGACCTGCCCTATGTCGAGAACCTGCCCAGCTACGCGGCGGCGGCCTGGTATCACAACCGGCTGGCCAACAAGCCCGGCGACCTGCCGGCCTTCCTCGCCGAGGTCCGCGCCTACGCCGCCGGCCCCTATGCCGCCGCCCTGTTCAAGGGCCAGGACATCCCCCCCGCCGAGGCCGACGCCGTGGCCCGGCGGCTGTCGGCCTACACCGGCCTGTCGGTGGACTTCATTAAGCGGACCAAGCTGCGGGTGAGCCTTGATCGCTTCCGCAAGGAGCTGCTGCGCGACCAGGGCCGCACCATCGGCCGCCTCGACGACCGCTTCCTCGGCGCCGACCAGGACACCGCCGGCGAGGCGCCCGACTTCGACGCCTCCAGCAGCGGCGTCTCCGGCGCCTTCACCGCCGCCCTCAGCGAATACGTCACCGGCGAGCTGAAGTTCAAAACCAACATGGACTACCGGCCGAGCTTCTACGCCGCCGGCGAGGCCTGGGACTTCGGCCACAAGGGCCCGGGCTCCGGCTCCAAGGCCCACGACAGCGCGGTGATGCTCGACCTCGGCCAGACCATGCGCGAGAACCCGCACATGAAGGTGCTGTCCCTCAACGGCTGGTACGACCTGGCCACCCCCTTCTTCGAGACCGAGTACGACATCGGCCGCATGCTGCTCGACCCCGAGCAGCGCAAGAACCTGACCTTCGCCTACTATCCCTCCGGCCACATGGTCTATCTGAACCCCGAGGCGCTGAAACAGATGCGGGCTGACCTGGGCCGGTTCTATGATGAGGCGGCGCCTTAGGATTCGCTCCTCCCCCATTTATGGGGGAGGTGGCGCGAGCGCAGCGAAGCGACGGAGGGGGCAAGTGGGTGCAGCGACTTGCCCCCTCCGACCCCTCGCGTTGCTCGGGCCCACCTCCCCCATAAATGGGGGAGGAGTTAAACCCGCCCCATGGTTACCGCCGCGCTTACCCTCCTCGCCAACGGTTTGCCAATACCGCCACGCTAGAACGGCGCCATGCCTCCTCGGCCCGCCGTCAAAGACCAGCGCCTGTGGCCCCTCGACGGTCAGCGCATTCTCGTGGTCGAGGATAACGCCAACACCGCCGCCCTGGTGCGCCAGGCGCTGCTGACAGCGGGGGCCTTCGAGGTGGTGGTTGCCGGCGACGGACGCCAGGCCCTCGCCCAACTCGCCCACGTGCGCCCCGACGTCCTGGTCACCGACATGGTCATGCCGGTGGTCGGCGGCATGGAGCTGATCCGCGCGGTCCGCCAGGCGGCCCTCGAGCCCAACGCCAGCGTGCCAAACCCCTCCATCCCCATCGTCATGGTCTCGGCCTTCGCCACCCGCGAGGCCGTGCGTCTGGCCCGGGCGGCGGGGATCGACGCCTTCGTGGTCAAGCCCTTCAGCCTGGGCTCCCTGGTCAAGCGCGTCGACCGCGCCGGCCGCCGCACCGTGGCCTTCATCATCGGACCGGACTACGTCGGCCCCGATCGTCGCGGCGCCACCGGACGCGGCGCCCGCCGCAGCACCGACGGGCATCCGGATCACGCGCCGTCAGCCTCCCAGCTGCAGGCCCTCTACGCCCAGATCAAGGCGCTGGAGCGCGAGAAGGCGACGGAAAGCGTGGAGTAGGAGAAATAGTCCGGCGTGGTGCGACGGGCCGACGCTCCCTCCGTCGGCGCTTCGCGCCGCCGTCGAGAGCGGCGTTCGCCCTTGGCGAACGCATCGGGCGCGTAAA
>PLSW01000307.1 GCA_003165275.1 Caulobacteraceae bacterium | reverse complement strand
ACCATGCCGGCGATCATCAGCGCAGGGTTTTGCAGCACGAAACCTTCCAGCCCCACGGCCAGGCCGGTGAAGGCGTTGTAGATGGAGATCACCACCGGCATGTCCGCGCCGCCGATCGGCAGAGTCATCAGCACCCCGAACACCAGGGCGCAGGCGAAGAAGATCCAGATCCAGGTCGGCGTGGTCAGCAAAAGGCCGCCGAAGCCCAGGGTGGACGCCACGATCACGCCGGCGACGGCGAGCGACGCGACCATGACCGCCGCATTGGCGAACTGCTGGCCCTTCACGCGCAGGGGTTTCTTGATGACGCCATCGAGCTTGGCCCAGGCGATGACGGAACCGGAGAGCGAGACCGCGCCGATCAGGCCGCCCAATAGTGTCACGACGAGCTGGGTGGTTCCGTGCGTGCGACCGCCGAAGAGCTCGACCGCGGCGATAGAGCCGGCGGCCCCGCCGCCCATGCCGTTATAGATCGCGACCATCTGCGGCATGGCCGTCATGGCCACCTTGCGACCGACGAGCCAAGCGCCCACGCCGCCGATCAGCAGGGCGGTGACGGCGAGGCCGACGTTGACCATCATGTGCGGTCGCGCCGCGGCGTCGATGGTCAGAAGATAGAGGAAGCTCGCCGCCACCGCGGCGATCATGCCCAGTCCCGCCAGGCGGATGCCGGACGGCGCCGTCGCCGGCGACGACATGCGCTTCAGGCCGAACATGAACAGGAAGGCCGCGCAAAGATCAGCCGCGCCGATGACGATTTGAGAGACCTGGGCGAGCATGTCGGGTCTCAGCTTTTCTTCAGGTGATGGACCCGGCCGTGGCCATGACCGTGGCCGTGGCCGTGGGCTGGCTTGGGTTTGGCGTCGCTGGTCTTGAACATGGCCAGCATGCGGTCGGTGACGGCGTAGCCGCCGGCCGCGTTACCGGCGCCGAGCAGCACCGCGAAGAACCCGATGGCCTGCTCCAGCGGGGTGCTGGCGTTGAAGAGGGCGAACAGGCCGCCGACCACGACGATGCCGTGGACGAAGTTCGAGCCCGACATGAGCGGGGTGTGCAGGATCGCCGGCACATTGCCGATGATCACCCAGCCGGCGAAGGCCGCGAGCATGAAGATGTACAGGGCGACAAACCCGGTCATGGCTATGTCGAAACTCATCGCGTTGGTCCGATCGTTCTCAAGCTGCTTTCGCGGGTGATTTGGCGGGCTTGGCCTCCGCGCCGTCGTCCGGCTTGGCCTCGGTGTCACAGAGCTTGCCGTCATGGGTCAGGGCCGTCTTGGCGATCACCTCGTCGGTCCAGTCGATGGTGATGATGTTGTCCTTCATCATCAGGGCCAGCAGGGCGTATTGGTTCTTGGCGTAGAGTTCGCTGGCGTCCTTGCCGAGCAGCGACGGGACGTTCAGGGGCGCGACGATCGTCACCGCGCCGACCTGTGTGGTGTGGCCCGGCACGGTGTCTTCGCAGTTGCCGCCGCCCTCGGCGGAGAGGTCGACGATCACCCCGCCGGCCTTCATCCCGGCGACCTGCGCCTTGCTGATCAGCTTGGGGGACGCCTTGCCGGGGATCGCCGCCGTGGTGATGATCAGGTCGGAGGCCTGGATATGTTGCGTCAGGGCCGTGTCGACCTTGGCCTTTTCCTCGGGCGTCAGGGCGCGGGCGTAGCCGCCCTTGCCGGTGGCGTCGACGCCGGTGTCGACGAAGGTGGCGCCCAGGGACAGGGCCTGCTCTTTCGTCGCCGGACGGACGTCGTAGCCTTCAACGACGGCGCCCAGGCGTTGGGCGGTTGCGATGGCTTCGAGGCCGGCGACGCCCAGGCCCATGACCAGAACCTTGGCCGGGCCAATGACGCCCGCGGCCGAGGTGATCTTCGGCAGCACGCCAGCCATATGGGTCATGCCTAGCGCGACCGCGTAGTAGCCCGCCAGCGCTGATTGGCTCGACAGGGCGTCCATGGACTGCGCCCGCGAAATGCGCGGGATGCGCTCCATGGCGAAGCAGGTGATCTTCTTGGCCAGCAGTTTCTTCACCAGCTCGGGCGCGTGGGCCGCATAGATGAAGCACACCAGGATCGCGCCCGGCTTCATGGCGTCGATGACCGCCAGAGCCGGCGGTTGAACGGCCAGCACCACGTCGGCGTCGGCCACCATCAAGGCGCGGTCAGCGCAGATGGCGACGTCCTTGAAGGCGGGGTCGGCGAGCCTGATCGCGTCGCCCGCCCCAGCCTGCATGTGCAGCTTGGCGCCCAGCTTGATCAGCTTGGGGGCGACCGAGGGTGTCAGGGCGACCCGCCGTTCGTTGGCTTGAGTCTCCTTCAGGACGGCGACGTTCACGTACATGGTGGGTCCAGTTCAGGCGAGCAGAGCGCGGGGCGAGGGCGCCGCAACGACGCCCTCGCGTGGGCCGATCTAGCCGGGAGCGCGCATGGTCGCGGTGCGGACCAGCTTCTTGTTGACGAACTCCTGGATGCCCATGTCGCCGAGCTCGCGGCCGTAGCCGGAGTTCTTGATGCCGCCGAAGGGAAGCTCGGCGTCGGACCAGTCGATGT
>PLSW01000238.1 GCA_003165275.1 Caulobacteraceae bacterium | reverse complement strand
CTTCTCCCCCAAGGGGAGAAGGCCGATTTCGCCCTCCCCCTACCCCTTCGCCCCCACAATATACCCGTCGATCACCCCGTTCAGGATATCCAGCGGCACGCGGCCGCAGCCGAGCACCGCGTCGTGGTAGGCCTTGATGTCGTAGCGCGGCCCGAGCGCGGCGCGGGCCCGTTCGCGGCCGCGGACGAACACCGTGTGGCCGATCTTGTAGCTGCAGGCCTGGCCCGGCTGGGCGCAGTAGCGCTCGACCTCGCGGGTGGCGTAGCCGGGGGCGTCGGCGTCCTCGTCGACAAAATAGGCCACCGCCTGCTCCTTGCTCCAGCGCAGGTGGTGGATGCCGGTGTCGACCACGCAGCGGCAGGCGCGGAACAGCTGCGCCCGCAGGTAGCCGATGCGGCCCAGGGGATCGTCGTCATACATGCCCAGCTCGTCCGCCAGCTGCTCGGCGTAGAGGGCCCAGCCCTCGGCGTAGCCGGAAAAGCCCATGGCCTTGCGGATCAGCGGCAGGGCGGTGTTGGAGAGGGCCAGGCCGCCTTCCAGCTGGTGGCCGGGCAGGCCCTCGTGGAAGGTCACCGTCGGCAGGCTCCAGCGGGGCCACTCATGGGTGTCGTGCAGGTTGATGTAGACGAGGCCCGGCCTCGAACCATCCAGGGCCGGTCCCTGGCTGAAGGCCGAGGCCGCGCCGGCCTCGGTGGCCGGGGGCACCCGGCGCACCTCGAAGGCGTAGGGCGGCAGGCGGTTGAACACCTTGGGCAGGCGCGGCCGGATCGCGTCCAGCCGGCCGTTGCAATAGGCGATGGCCTCGGCCTTGCCGGCGTCGGTGTTGGCGAAGAAGACCGACGGGTCGTTGTAGAGGGCCCGGATCCGCTCGCCGATGGTTCCCTTGGTCATGCCCTGGGCCTTGAGCAGGCCTTCCAGCCGGGCGGAGATCTCCGCCTTTTGGTCGAGGCCGAGCTTGTGGACTTCGTCGGGGCTCAGGCCGGTGGTCGTGGTGGCGCGCAGGGCGGCGCGATAGAAGGCCTCGCCGTCGTGCCGGGCCCAGACGCCGGCGTCGTGGGTGGCGCGGGCGCGCAGGGCCTTGGTCTGCGCGATCTGCCGCTCGAGCGCCGGGCGGATCTGCTCGCCGTAGATCAGGGTCGCATTGGCGGCGTAGCTGTCGCCCAGGCCCTTGGCGGCGGCGCGGCGGGCGATGGAGGTCACCAGCAGCGACTGGTCCGCCGGGACCACCAGGGCCTGCATCTGGGTCAGGGTGGTGTCGAGGAGGAAGTCCGGTGGGATGACGCCCAGCCCCGCGTCGTGGCGCTGGCGGTCGGTGTTCTGGTCCAGCTGTTCGGCGAAGGCGCTGAGCCGGGCCATGTAGGCGTCCGCGTCGGCGGCGCTATCGATCTTGTGCTTGGTGTCGAGGAAGTCCGGCGTCGACTGATAGGAGCCGGTCAGTTGGCTGACCACATAGGGGCCGGGGCCGAAGCCGCCGCCGCCGAAGTCGAAGGCGCTGACCGCGGCGCTGGTCTCGCGGGTGTAGAGCACCGTGTCGTAGTTGACCTTTTCCGTGGTGCTGAGGGCGCCGCGATCGATGGTCTTGAGCCGCTTCAGCTGATCGGCGTTGAGCGCCCGCCCCGCCGCGATTCCGGCGGAGGATTCGTCGCGCAACCGGCTCTTCAGGTCGGCGTTGGCGCCCTTGTCGAGGCCAAGCTGGGTCGCGCCTTCCGGGTTGCGTCGCAGATCCTCCTGGAAGAGCGCGTCGAAGAGCGCGTTCAGCCGCGCCCCCTCCCCCGTCGCCGAGACGGCGGCCCGGGCGGCCAGGGGCGCCAAGGCGGCGGCGGAGGCGGTGGCGAGGATCAGCTCGCGGCGGCTGTGCATGGTAAGGTTCCCCAAGGCGTGGCGCCCGCGGCTTCAGCCGCAGGTCACCGATGTGACGAGGCCGGTGGCGGCGTCGTAGCGGATGGTGGTCCGGTCGGGCCGATAGTCTTCGGTGACCATGCACTGGGTGCAGGCGACCCGCCGCCGGGCGGGGTCGACGGGAACCGGAATCTCGTTGCGTGAGCGACCGACCAGCCAGGCCAAATCCGGCGCGTCGCAGGTCGCGGCGGCGGGTTTCGCCGGCGGGATCGGAGCGCCGGCGACCGGCGGCGGCGCATCGACGATAGGACCGGCCGGGGCGGCGACGCTGCAGCCGGGCAGCAGGATCGCCGCGACGATCACCAGCCAGGTCGGTTTCATGCCTGCTTCTCCCACCCGCGCTCCGCCCCCTGGCGCCAGTAGGACACGGCAAGGCCCGCGGCCTTGAACGTCTTCCACTGGTCCCGCGCCTGGCCGAGCGCGGCCGGGTCGCGACCGTCGAAAAGTAGCACACAGCGGGTGTAGGCGTCCAAGGCGCCCGCCTCGGCCCCATCGATGAGGAACAGGGCCTCGGCGGCGTTGGGACGGTCCTGTCCCGTCGTCAGCACAATCGGCTGGCGCTCGGCCTGCGGCTCCTCCGCCCGGCCGTGCGGCAGGAAGCTGTCGTCGCGATAACTCCACAGCCAGCCGTCCAGATGGTCGAGCCGCTCCGGCGCGCTGGAGCGGACGACCGCCCGCCAGCCCTTGGCCAGGGTCTTGTCGAGCAGTTCCGGCAGCACCTGATCCACCCCCGTACGCTCCAGGTGGTAGAACCAGACCTCGCACCCCCCGGCGGCCATGGCGGAGGTAGGCCCCCTAGGCTTCGTAATGGTCGGCGACGAGCTGGTTCAGCAGCCGCACGCCAAAGCCGCTCGCCCACTCCGGGCTGGTCGGGACGGGGGAGGATTTCATGAACGCCGTGCCGGCGATGTCCAGGTGCGCCCAGGGGGTGTCGCCGACGAAGTGCTGCAGGAAGAGCGCCGCGGTGATCGAGCCGCCCATCCGCCCCGGGGAGTTCTTCAGGTCCGCGAACTGGCTCTCGATGAGCTTCTCGTAGGACGCCTGCAAAGGCATGCGCCAGAGCGCGTCCCGGCTCGCCTCGGCGGCGGCGGCGAGCTTGCCGGCGAGATCCTCGTTGTTGCAGTACATGCCGCCCAGGTGTTCGCCGAGGGCCACGATCACCGCTCCGGTGAGGGTGGCCAGGTCGATCATGATCGCCGGCTTGAAGCGTTCGCGGGTGTACCAGAGGGCGTCGGCCAGCACGAGCCGGCCCTCCGCGTCGGTGTTGTTCACCTCGATGGTCTTGCCGGCCATGGAGGTGACGATGTCGCCGGGGCGCTGGGCGTTTCCGTCCGGCATGTTCTCGACCAGGCCCAGGACGCCGATCACATTGGCCTTGGCCTTGCGGGCCGCCAGCGCATAGAGGGCGCCCGCGACGGCGCCGGCGCCGCCCATGTCGCCCTTCATGTCCTCCATGCCCTCGGGGGATTTCAGGCTGATGCCGCCGGTGTCGAAACAGACGCCCTTGCCGACGAAGGCGATCGGCTGGGCGTCGGGATCGGCCGCGCCCTTCCACTGCATCACCGCCAACTGGCTCTCGCGCCGGCTGCCCTGGCCGACCCCCAGCAGGGCGCCCATGCCCAGGTCGCGCATCTCGGCCTCACCGAGGATCTCCACGGTCAGGCCGGGGCGCTCCAGGGCCTTCACCCGGCGCGCGAACTCCCCCGGATAAAGCACGTTGGCGGGCTCGGAAACCAGGTCGCGGGTAAAGCAGACCGCATCGGCGATGGCGGACAGGCCGCCGAAGTCTTGCGCCGCCTCCGGCTCGGCCGCCGACACCCTCACCGTCTCGATGGTCGGCTTTCGATCGGCCTTTTCCGTCGTGCGGTAGCGGTCGAACCGGTAGGCGGCCAGGCGCACGCCGAGGGCCGCCTGGGCCGCCTGGGCGGTGGAGGCTTCATCGAAACACAGGGTCAGGGTCTTGGCGCCCGAGGTCTTCAGCCCGCGATAGGTCTCCGCCGCCGCCGTCTCCGCGGCCGCCAGATCGAAGGCGCCCCGCTGGCCGGCGCCGACCAGCACCACCCGCGACCAGTCGACCCCGGAGGGCGCCACCACGTCGAGGCTCTTGCCCTTGGCGCCGGTGAAACCGGTCGCCGCCATGGCCCGGGAAAGGGCGCCGTCGGCCTGCGCATCGATTCGCGCCGCCGCCTCCGAAAGCACCCCGCCTTCGAACACCAGCACGGCCGCCGCGCCGGAGGCCTCGAGGGCCTGCGGCCTGACAAATTCGATACGCATTAGGAACTCCTGGACTGCAAGCGGTCAGCCGACCGGCGAACGGTTGGCGATTTGGGTTGAGGGCGCTAGAAGATGGCTCGCCCGGCCGGGGTCCGCAACGGCCGCTTTGGCGGCGAGGCGGCAGGATTCATGCATCTGATCGAACGTTACCTGTTCCGGCAATTGCTCGGCCCTACCCTTTTGGCGACCTTGGCCTTGGCCGTGGTCGGCATGTTGAGTCTCAGCCTAGGCGCGCTCGACATCATCGTCCACCAGGGCCAGAGCCCTTGGGTGCTGCTGAAGATCACCCTCTTGGCCATGCCGCAACTGCTGGTGCTGATTCTGCCCATCGCCCTGTTCGTCGCCGCCCTGGTGGCGCTGAATCGGCTGCATACGGAGCAGGAGATCGTCGTGTGCTTCGCCAGCGGCATGAGCCGTTGGCGGGTGATCTCCCCGGCGATCAAGCTGGCCTCGCTCATCGCCATGATCGCCCTGGTGCTGAACCTCTGGGTGGCCCCCTTCGCCGAACGGGGGTTACGCCGGGAGTTCCTGCGCGTGCGCACCGACCTGGCCGCCAGCCTGATCCGCGTCGGCGAGTTCACCAACCCGGCCCCGGGCCTGACCGTCTACGCCCAGGACAGCGACCAGAACGGCGTCTTCCACAACCTCTTCGTGATGCAGGAGAAGCCGGGCGGCGGCGACACCACCTTCCTCGCCGCCCAGGGCAAGATCGCCAAGCGCAACGGCCTGCCGGTGCTGGTGATGCGCGACGGCTCCAACCAGGAGTTTGCGTCGACCGGCGTGCTGAACTATCTTAAATTTACGGAATATACATTTGATTTGTCACAATATTTGAACGCCGACAAGCTGCTCCACTACAAGATATCCGACCTCTATCTGCATGAACTTTTGTTTCCCGACCTGACCCAACAGTGGGAACAGACGAACCGGATCGAGATGCTGGCCGAGGCCAACGCCCGGTTGGCGACCCCCCTCTACAACATCGCCTACATGGCCATGGCCCTGGCCGCGGTCATCGGCGGCTCGTTCAGCCGCCTCGGATACGGTCGGCGAATCGTCGCCATCGGCGCGGCGGCGGCGGTGGTGCGCATCCTGGGCTTCGGGGTCCAGGCCGCCTGCGACGCCAACGCGTGGCTGAACATCCTCCAGTACGCCATCCCGATCGGCGCCGCCTGGTGGGCCTTCGCCCAGTTGTTTCGCCAGCGGCTGAACCGCTTCGTCAGCCTAAGGGCCCTGACCAGGCCGCATCCGGCGATGGGGGCGGCGGCATGAGAACCCGGCTCACCCGTATTGAAAAATACGTGCTGACCCACACCCTGGGCGGGGTGGCGGCGGCGCTGGCGGTTCTGGCCACGGTCATCACCCTCATCGACTTTGTGGAGATGTCGCGGAGCGTCGGCGTGAGGGCGGAGATCGGCTTCAGCCAGACCCTGACCCTGACGCTGCTGAACGCGCCGTCGCTGATTCTGCTGTTGTTGCCCTTCGCCTTCCTGTTCGGGGTGCTGGGCGCCTTCGTCAGCCTCAATCGGCGCAGCGAGTTGATCGCCATGCGCGCCGCCGGGGTGTCGGCCTGGCGCTTCATCTTTCCCGCGGCCGGCGCGGCGGCGGTCATCGGCATCGTCACCGTGACCATCCTCAACCCGATCGCCTCGGCCCTCAACGCCCGTTACGAGCTGCAACGCGCCGCCCTGATGGGCTCCTCCAACAGCAATCTGCACGGCGAGACCTGGCTGCGGCAGGGGGACGCCCAGACGCAGATCGTCATCCGCGCCCGTGGGCGAGACGCTGACCATGGGCCGTTGAAACTGAAGGGGGTTTCCCTGTTCATCTCGACGCCGGCGAAGAACCACGGCCTGCAGTTCTCCCGTCGGATCGAGGCGGATCAGGCGGTGCTGATGCCGGGTTACTGGCTGCTGCTCGGCGCCCGCGAAGCCACTCCAGGCGCAGAGGCGCTGAAATACGACACCCTGACCATCCCCTCGACCCTGAAGAGCGCCAACGCCCTGGAACGGTTCGCCTCGCCTAAGTCGGTGCCGTTCTGGCAACTTTGGCAGGCGATCACCCACACCGAACAGGCCGGCTTCTCCGCGACCGAGTATCGCCTGGAATTGCAGGAGCTTTTGGCCACGCCGGTGTTGTTCGCGGCCATGTCGATTCTGGCGGCGGCGTTTTCACTGCGGCTAATCCGCCTGGGCGGTCTGGCGGCCCTGGCGGGCTCGGGGGTCGCCCTGGGCTTCGTGTTGTTTTTCTTCAATGAATTCTGTCGGTCCCTTGGCCAATCCGGCGCGCTTCCACCCTTCGCCGCCGCCTGGACGCCGCCTGTTCTCGCACTTTTGTCCGGCTTCACCTTGCTTTGCTACACCGAGGACGGCTAGGGCCATGGCTGGGCATCGAGCCGACGGGGGCGCAGTCTGCTTCGAAAGAGGATTCTTCGACTGATGCGCGGCTGGAGACATGCGCAGAGGGCGGCCGGAAAATTCGGCCTGCTCGCGGGGACGGCGTTGACGCTGCTCGCCAGTTGTCCCGCGGTTGCGCAGACGGCGTTCGAGCTGCCCGTGCGCGCGCCCGGCGCCCCGCGCCCCATGCTGCCCGCCGCTGTAAAGCCGCTCAGACCAGCGCCGGTGGTGCGGCCCCCGGTGGACGACGGCCTTGGCCAGGTCGGCTTCTACCTCGAGGCCGACACCCTGGTCCGGGACGATACGCACAACACCTGGACCGCCCGCGGCAAGGTCGAGGCCCGTTACCAGGGCCGCACCCTGCGCGGCGAAGAGGTGATCTACAACGTCGCCACCGGGGTGGTGGTCGCCAATGGCCACGCGCAGATCCTGAACGCCGACGGCACCGCCGAGTTCGCCGACCATCTGGTGCTGGACGACCAGATGCGGGCCGGCTTCGCCCGCGGCTTCTCAATCAGCCTGGCGCACAACATCCACTTCGCCGCCGACGTGGCCATTCGGCGCAGCGAAACCGTCAACGAGCTGAACCGGGCCGTCTACACCCCCTGCGACGTGTGCACCGCCAGCGGGGCGTCCAAGATTCCGACCTGGTCGATCCAGGCCTCGCGGATCATTGAGGACCATGAGCGCCACCTCGTCTACTACAAGAACGCGGTGATCATGATCAAAGGGATCCCGGTGTTCTACGCGCCGGTGTTCTGGCACCCCGACCCGGATTCCAAACACGCATCGGGCCTCCTCATGCCCCGGGTGGAAAACTCGCAGAAGCGCGGGATCACCTACGAACAGCCTTATTTGCAGGTGATATCGCCCTCCACCGAGTTGACCATCGATCCGCAGTTCAACTCGAAGCAGAACCCCCTGCTGATGGGCGAATGGCGCGAGAAGTTCTATTCCGGCGAATTGGACGCCCGGGTCGGCTATACCTATTCCCGTGACTTCGACGGCGACGGCAATCAGTTCGGCAACCTGACCTCAAGATCCTACATCATCGCCAACGGCGCCTTCGCCATCAGCCCCACTTGGGATTGGGGTTTTTCGGCCCTGCGCACCTCGGACAAACTGCTGTTCGACAAGTATGATATCGCCAATATCTACCAAGGCGCGAGTTTGATCGCGTCCGACAGCCAGCGGCTGACCTCGCAGATCTATGCGACCCGGCAGGACACCCAGTCCTACCTGTCCATCGCCGCCGTAAGCTTCGAGGGGCTGCGGCCCACCGACATCGACAAGACCTTGCCGCTGGTCGCGCCGCTGATCGAGGCGCGATATGATCCGAAGGAAGACATCCTCGGCGGCCGGTTCCGGCTTACCGCGGACGCGGTCCTGCTGACCCGCGACCAGTCGCCGGTCAACCTCGTCGCCCCCAGCGCGGACACCCGCCAAGCGTCCCTGGACGCCGACTGGCGTCGGACCTTCACCCTGTCCAACGGCATGCGGCTGGAGCCCTTCGCCCAGGTCCTGGGCGCGGTCTACGACGTCGCCAACCTGAACCCGGCCGACACCGCCCAGCGGACGACCTTCCACAGCAACGAGACCCTCGGCCTCGATTTCAGCTGGCCGTTCATCCGCCAGGACGGCTCGACCAGCGTGATCCTTGAGCCGATCGCCCAACTGGCTGTCTCGCCCACGGCCCACGCCGATCCGAACATTCCCAACGAGGACAGTCAGGTCTTCACCTTCGACGAGACCAACCTCTTCTCCACCGACCGATTTTCGGGCTTCGACCTCTACGACAGCGGCCCGCGGCTGAATCTCGGCGGCCGGGTGACGGCCGACTGGGGCGACGGCCTGACCGCCCGGGCCTTGATTGGGCGCGCCTTCCGCGCCCAGACGACGAACATCTATCCGCCAAACACCGGTCTCAACAGACAGGCGTCGGATTGGGTGGTCGCGGCTGACGCGACGCCGCTGCCCGGCATTTCCGTCTTCGGCCGCGCGCTGTTCAACGATTCCCTGCGGGCCGATCGGCTGGAGGGCGGGGTGGATTTCGCCTATTCCCGCGCCCACGGCTATATCCGCTACCTGCAGGACGACAACACCCAGACCCTCGCCGTGCCCGGCGTCGTTACGTCCGGCGTCGAACGCGATCTCGACGCCGCCGGCGAGTTCTATGTCCTGCCCCATTGGGGGATCAGTCTGGTTGGGATACGCGACCTTCAGCTTAACGCGTGGCGGTTGCGCGATATCGGCCTCGTCTACAAGGACGAATGCATCAAGGTCGAAGTCGTCTACCAGCATGAGGACGTGATCGTCGGTCGGCTTGGCCGGTCCGACGCGGTTTTCTTGCGCCTAGACCTCGCCACATTGACCGCCCAAGGTTACAAGAATGACGACTTCCGCTGAGGCGAACGCTCCCGGTGGAGAAGAAGGAATGGTTTCGTTGAAAATCTGGACGACACGAACGGCGGCGGGATTCGGCGCCGCGATCTCCGCGCTTACGCTCGCGGTCGGGCCCTGCGTGGCCCTGGCCCAGCCCCTCGCCGCCCCGGGCCCGGTCGCCGACGCCGCGCCGCCGCCTAGCGGGCTCAGCGAGGGCGTGGCCGCCATCGTCAACGACGGCATCATCTCCACCTACGACTTCCGCCAGCGCGTGCGGTTGCTGCTGGTCACCAGCGGCGTTCAGCCCACGCGGGAGAATATGCCGCAGATCGAACAGGAAGCGCTGCGCGCCCTCGTCGACGAACACCTTGAGGTTCAGGAGATACGGCGCGAGGAAAAAGAGCAGAAATTCAAGATCCTGGCTGACGATACTGATGTGAACCGAGAGATTTCGCGCATCGCCTCGGGCAACCGGATGAGCGGCGATCAGCTGTTGAAGGCCCTCGCCGGCGCCGGGGTCGGCTCCGCCACCCTGAAGGACCAGATCCGCGCGCAGGTCAGCTGGGAGCGTTGGATCCAGGGCCGCTACGGCGGCTCGCGGATGAAGATCGGCCAGGACCAGATCAACGCCGTGATCCGCCAGCTGGAAACCGAGACCGCCAAGCCCCAGTACCAGATCGCTGAAATCTTCATCGACGCCGCCCGGGTAGGCGGCGAGGACCAGGCGCTGAGCGGCGCCCAGCAGCTGGTCACGCAACTGCAGCAGGGCGCGCCCTTCGGCGCGGTCGCGCGGCAGTTCTCGGGGGCGTCCACGGCGGCCAACGGCGGCGACGCCGGCTGGCAGAACGAGGCCAGCCTGCAGCCTGAGGTGCGCGAGGTCGTCTCCCAGATGCGTCCGGGCACCCTTTCGAAGCCGATCGCGGTGCACGACGGGGTCTACATCCTCTACCTGCGGGACAAACGCGCCGGGTCGGGCGCGGAGATGGTCACCCTGAAACAGGCCGCCATCGCCCTCCCCGCCGACGCCCCGCAGGCCCAGGTCGACGCGGCGCGGCTCACCCTGGCCGGACTGAAGGGCCGGATCACCGACTGCGCCGGCCTCGACGGCGTTGTCGCCAAGACCCCGGGCGTCGTGCCTGGCGATCTGGGCGAAGCCGACGTCAACGAGCTCGCACCGGTCTTCCGCGACGCCATCAAGGGCCTTGAGGTCAATCAGGTGAGCGACCCCATCCGCACCGAGGTCGGCCTGCACCTGGTCGCCGTCTGCGGCCGGCGGCACAGCGGCCCGAACCTGCCGCCCCGCGAGGAAATCGAGGCGCGGCTTGAGGATCAGCAACTCGCCCAGATCTCCAAGCGTTACCTCCGTGACCTGCGCAATTCGGCGACCATCGAGGTGAAGTGAAGGCCGAGCCCCTAGCCCTGAGCCTGGGTGATCCCGCCGGCATCGGCCCGGAGATCGTCGTCAAGGCGTGGCGCGCCTTGCGGTCTACGGGACCGGCCTTCGTGGTCATCGGCGACGCCCAGGCGCTGGCGTCCGCCGGCGCAAGCGGCGCCGATCTGATGCGGGTGACCCGGCCGAGCGAGGCTGCCGCCGCCTTCGCCGGCGCCCTCCCGGTGCTCGACATCCCGCTCCAGTCGGGGGTCGTCGCCGGCCGGTCCGACCCCGCCCACGCCGCCTCGATCATTCGCTGGATCGAGACCGCCGCGGGCCTGGCCCTGTCCGACGAGGTGTCCGGCGTGGTGACGGCCCCGATCGCCAAGGCGCCCCTGTACGAGGCCGGCTTCAGCTTCCCCGGCCACACCGAATTCCTCGCCGAACTGACCGCCGACGCCCGGCGCGACGAGGCCGGCGCGAGCGGCGCGCATGGGCCGGTGATGATGCTGTGCGCGGCAGACCTGCGCACCACCCTGGCGACCATCCACCTGCCCCTGAGCGCCGTCCCCGCGGCCCTGAGCATCGATACGGTGGTCAATGTCGGCCTGGTGACCGCCCAGGCCCTGTCGCGGGATTTCGGCGTCGCGCGGCCCAGGCTCGCCCTGGCCGCCCTCAACCCCCACGCCGGCGAGGACGGCGCCCTGGGCCGCGAGGAGATTCAGATCATCCGCCCCGCCGCCCGCGCCCTGCGCGACCTGGGCGTCGACTGCGCCGATCCCCGCCCCGCCGACAGCCTGTTCCATCCGGCGGCGCGGGCGACCTATGACGCGGTGGTCTGCATGTATCATGATCAGGCGCTGATCCCGGTGAAGATGCTCGACTTCTGGGGCGGGGTGAACGTCACCCTCGGGCTGCCGATCGTGCGCACCTCCCCCGACCACGGCGTCGGCTTCGACATCGCCGGCCGGGGGCTGGCCCGGGCCGACAGCCTGATCGCCGCCATCCGTCTCGCGGCCGACATCGCCGCCCGGCGACGGGGTGGGCGGCAGGCCGCGTGAGCCTTTCCGACCTGCCTCCGCTTCGCGAGAGCCTTGAGGCCTATGGGCTTGTGGCCAATAAGGGTTTTGGCCAACACTTCCTCCTGGATCTGAACATCACCCGCAAGATCGCCCGGCTGGCCGGGGCAGGGAAAGACACCGTGGTCATCGAGGTCGGGCCCGGGCCCGGCGGCCTGACCCGGGCCCTGCTGGAGACCGGCGCACGGGTGATCGCCGTCGAGAAGGACGCCCGGTTCCTGCCGTTGCTGCAGACCATCGCCGACGCCGCGGAGGGCCGACTGGTCGTGGTTCACGCCGACGCCCTGGTCGTGGACGAGGCGGCGCTGATCGCCGAACACGGCGCCGGCCTCGCCCCCCGCATCGTGGCCAACCTGCCCTACAACGTCGGCACGCCCCTGCTGATCAAATGGCTGACCGGGCCTTTCAGGCCCGAGGCCATGGCGCTGATGTTCCAGAAGGAGGTGGCCGAACGGATCGTGGCCGGCGTCGGCGACGACGCCTACGGCCGCCTGGCGGTGATCAGCCAGGCCCTCTGCGAGGCGGCCATCGTCATGTCCCTGCCCGCCCGCGCCTTCACCCCGCCACCTAAGGTGGATTCCGCCGTGGTCAGCCTGACCCCGCGCCCTGAACGACCCCGGGACGCCCTCATCGCCGCGCTGGAACGGGTGACGGCCGCCGCCTTCGGCCAACGTCGCAAGATGCTGCGCTCAAGCCTGAAGGCGCTGGGCGGCGCCGAGCTCTGTGACGCCGCCGGCCTGGAGCCGGACCGCCGCGCCGAGACCGTGCCGATCGCCGGGTTCCTGGCGCTGGCGGAGGCGACGATCGCGCGGGGCTGAGTCCTATCGAGTCCTCCCCGCGTGCGGCTAGGCGATTCGCACATCTCGAGATGTGGCGGGGAAACAGTAGCTTAACGGCCGAGTGAAGTAGGCCTTCTCCCCTTGCGGGAGAAGGTGGCCGCCGAAGGCGGACGGATGAGGGGTCGCGCCGGCCCATCCGATAAGATGTTGAAACAACGCGGTAATCGCCGGCGCGACCCCTCATCCGNNTGTGCATCCCCCAGCCTCACGCGGGGAGGACACGGACAGGCTGCTAAATCGGCTCGTCGAGCAGCTTCTGCACGAAGGGCTTGAGCCAGGGGTTGCGGGACCGGCGCAGGCGTTCGGCGTGATAGATGTGGGCCAGGTCTGCGTAGGCCAGGTCGAAGTCGTCGTTGAGGATGACGTAGTCGTACTCGCCCCACATGGCGATCTCGCCNNGCCCTGCCAGTCGATGTCGAACAGCACGTCGCGGCCGGCGGCCAGCGCGGCCATCACCGGCGCCTTGGGGCTGCCGTAGCGATGTTCATGGACACTGGCCCATTCGAGGAAGTCGTCGGCCCGGACCATGGCCTCGAACCGCTCGGGGGCGACGAAATGATATTCGCGCCCGTCGTGCTCTCCGGGGCGGGGACTGCGGGTGGTCGCGGAAATCGACAGGTCCAGCTCGGCGTGGTCGGCGACCAGCCGCCGGGACAGTGAGGTCTTGCCCGCCCCCGAGGGGCTGGAGATGATCAGCATAAGGCCCCGGCGGGGCGCGTGGCGCTCACTCGACATTCTGAACCTGTTCCCGCAGCTGATCGATGGTCGCCTTCAGCTCCAGCCCGATCGCGGTGAGCGCCGTGGTCGCGGACTTGGAGCAGAGGGTGTTGGCCTCGCGCATAAACTCCTGGACCAGAAAATCCAATCGCCGACCCGCCACCGCATCGCCGGTGAGCAGGGTGCGGGCGGCGTCCACGTGGCTGACCAGGCGGTCGAGCTCCTCGCGAACGTCGGCCTTGGACGCCATGATCGCCGCCTCCTGGACGATGCGTTCCTCAAGGTTCGCATGATCGGCGAGGAGGTCGGCGATGCGTTTGACGAAGCGGTCCCTGAGCACCGCCGGCTGGGTCTCGGCCTCCCGGGCGGCGTCGGCGATGAGGGTTTCGATGCGGTCGACCAGGCCGGTCAGGACCGGCGCGAGGGCGGCGCCCTCGTCCAGGCGGGCGGCTTTCAGGGCGTCGAGGGCGACGACGATCGAAGCGCCCATGGCGGCCTCCACGGCGGCCCGCGCCTCGGGATCCTCGGTCTCGTCTCCGGCGTCGAGGACGCCGCGCAGGGCAAGCAGGCCATCGGCGGTGGGCGGGGCGGCGCGGCCGTCCTGCACATAGGGCGCGGCCGCCTCCAGATACCGCTCCAGCACCTGGGTGTTGATGTGCACGGCGCCGGCGGCCTCGGCGCGCTTGGCGGTGAGACCGATGGTCAGCTGGCCGCGCTGGAACCGCGCCTGGGCGGCCTCGCGGGTCACCCGATCCAGGCCATCGAAGCCCGGCGGCCCGCGGAACCGGGGCTCCAGGCCGCGGCCGTTCACCGAGCGGGCCTCCACCGTCCAGCTCCAGCCCCCCAGGGCCCCGTCGCCGCGGCCGAAGCCGGTCATGCCGGAGAGGGCCATCAGCGCAAGGCCGGGGAATGCGTCGGCGCCGCGGCCGCGCGGGCGCGCTCGACGCCGCGCCAGTGTTCGACGTTGCGATTGTGCTCGTCGAGGCTGCTTGCGAAGCTGGACCGGCCGCCTTCGGTGGCGACGAAATAGAGGTCGTTGGTCTTCGGCGGATCGAGGGTGGCGGCGATGGAGGCGCGTCCGGGATTGCAGATCGGCGTCGGCGGCAGGCCGGCGATCTGGTAGGTGTTGTAGGGGGTCTGCGAGGCCAGCTCAGACGCCCGGATGCCGTGGCCCAGCGGCTTGCCGCGGGTCAGGCCGTAGACGATCGTCGGGTCGGACTGCAGCTTGATGCCCCGCTGCAGCCGGTTGACGAACACCGCCGCCACCCGGGGGCGCTCGCTGGCCACGCCGGTCTCCTTCTCGACGATGGAGGCCAGGATCACCGCCTGCTCCGGCGAGGCCAGGGGCAGGTCCGCGCGCCGCTGAGCCCACAGGGCGCGCAGCAGCTCGTCATGGGCGTCCATCATCCGCTGCAGCACCGCCGAGCGGTCCTCACCCCGGCGCACCTCGTAGGTCTCCGGCAGGATGGCGCCCTCGGCGGGAATGGGGACGGCGCCGGTGAGTACCGGGTAGGCCATCAGGATATCCACCACCTGCTCCGAGGTCAGGCCCTCGGGGATGGTGACCATGTGGTGAACGATGTCGCCCCTGCGGATCTTGTCGATGATCAGCTGGATGGGCGCCTTGGAGGGAATCTCGTACTCGCCGGCCTTCAGTCGACGGCTGGAGTGGGTGATCTGGGTGGCGGCCTCGAACAGGGCCGCCGAGCCGATGACATGGGCCCGCTGCAGGGTGGAGGCGATCTCCGAGAGGCCCGCCCCCTGGCGCAGGATGACCGTGGTGGAGCCCCCCTGCACCGCCTTGGGGCCTGGACCGGCATAGACCCACAGAAAGGCCACTGCGGCGAGCATGGCCACGACGCTGAGGGTGGCGAAGGCGCTGCCGGCCGAGATCAGCGCCCGCCGCCAGAACGGCGATCCTGCCGGTCGGAGCGGGCTTTCCTGGGTCACTGGACTTTGCGCAGGATCAGCGAGGCGTTGGTTCCGCCGAAGCCGAAGCTATTGGACAGGGCGTAGTCGATCCGCATCGGCTTGGCCTTGTGCGGCACGAGGTCGATGGCGGTCTCCACCGAGGGGTTGTCGAGGTTGATGGTCGGCGGGGCGATCTGGTCGCGGATGGCCAGGGCCGTGAACGCCGCCTCCACCGCGCCCGCGGCGCCCAGCAGGTGGCCGATCGCCGACTTGGTGGACGACATGGTCGCCTTGCCGGCCGCGTCGCCCAGCATCCGCTCCACCGCGCCCAGCTCGATCTCGTCGCCCAGGGGCGTCGAGGTGCCGTGGGCGTTGATGTAGTCGATGTCGGAGGGCTGGATGCCCGCGTGGCCGATGGCGCCGCGCATGGCGCGGAAGCCGCCGTCGCCGTCGGCGGCCGGGGCGGTGATGTGGTAGGCGTCGCCGGCGAGGCCGTAGCCGCAGACCTCGGCGTAGATCTTCGCGCCGCGGGCCTTGGCGTGCTCGTATTCTTCCAGCACCAGCACCCCGGCGCCCTCGCCCATGACGAATCCGTCGCGGGCCTTGTCATAGGGGCGCGAGGCCTTTTCCGGGGTGTCGTTGAAGCCCGTCGACATGGCGCGGCAGGCGATGAAGCCGGCGATGCCCAGGGGGCAGACGGCGGCTTCCGCGCCGCCGGCGATCATCACGTCGGCGTCGCCGAACATGATCAGGCGGCTGGCGTCCCCCACCGCGTGGGCGCCGGTGGCGCAGGCGGTGACCACGGAGTGGTTGGGGCCCTTGAAGCCGTAGCGGATCGAGACCTGGCCGGAGGCGAGGTTGATCAGGGCCGAGGGAATGAAGAAGGGCGAGACCCGTCGGGGCCCCTTTTCGTGCAGCTCGATGGCGGTGGCGGCGATCGAATTCAGCCCGCCGATGCCGGAGCCGATGATGACCCCGGTGCGCTCGCGCTCGTGGATGTCCTCCGGCGTCCAGCCGGCGTCGCGGACGGCTTCGTCGGCGGCGGCCATGGCGTAGAGGATGAAGTCGTCGATCCGGCGCTGGTCCTTCGACGACATGACCTTGTCGGGGTCGAAGGAGCCGGCGATGTCCGGCCCGCCGCCGCCGCGCCCATCCACCCGCGGGACTTCGCAGGCGATCTTGCAGGCGTAGTCGGTGGTGTCGAAGCTGGAGATCCGGCCCGCGCCGGACTTGCCGGCCAGGAGCGCCTTCCAGCTATGCTCAACGCCCCAGCCGAGCGGCGTGACCATGCCCAATCCGGTGATGACGACACGGCGCATGACTCACTCCCTCTAACCCACGCCCAAAAAGCATAAGCCGCCGGCCGCGTACAGACACGCGGCGCGACGGCTTATCCAGCTTAGCAGGACCCTGTTCGGATCAGGCGCCCAAACGTTCGTCGATGAACTTCACCGCGTCGCCCACGGTCTGGATGTGTTCGGCCGCGTCATCGGGAATCTCGATGTCGAATTCTTCTTCGAAAGCCATCACCAGTTCGACGTTGTCGAGGCTGTCGGCGCCGAGATCGTCGATGAAGGAGGCCTTTTCAGTGACCTTCTCCGGATCGGCGTCGAGGTGCTCGATCACGATCTTGCGGACGCGTTCGAGGGTATCGGACATACGCAGTATTCCCTTATTTGTTCGTTGAAGGCCGGCGGGTCGCCGGGTTCTGATGTGTAAGAACTCTGTTCTCGGACAAGCGGTCCTCTGCGACACGCCGATCCGTTCGGGTTTTCGCCTAGCACGTTCCTTTTGGCCCGGCTAGCGGGGCGCAACAAGCCTACACCATCGCCATGCCGCCGTTCACGTGCAAGGTCTGGCCGGTCATATAGGCCGCCTCCTCCGAGGCGAGATAGACACAGGCCGCCGCGACGTCATCCCCGGCGCCCAGCCGGCCGGCGGGGATCCGCCCGAGAATGACTTCTTTTTGCTGGTCATTCAGGGCGTCGGTCATCGGGCTGGCGATGAAGCCGGGGGCGACGCAGTTGACGGTGACGTTGCGGCTGGCGACCTCCTGGGCGAGGGCCTTGGAAAAGCCGATCATCCCCGCCTTGGACGCCGCGTAATTGGCCTGACCGGGATTTCCGGTGACGCCGACGACCGAGGTGATGCCGATGATTCGGCCCCAGCGGCGCTTCATCATCCGGCGCAGGGCGGCGCGGGAGAGGCGGAAGTAGGACTCCAGATTGACCTTGATCACCGCCTCCCAGTCCGCGTCCTTCATCCGCAGCATCAGCCCGTCGCGGGTGATGCCGGCGTTGGCGACGAGGATGTCGAGGGGCGCGCCGGCGGCGGCCTCGGCGGCGGCCACGAGGCCGTCGACCGCGGCGGAGTCGCCCAGGTCGCAGGTGACGGTCGAGGTCCGCTCGCCCAACTCGCCGGCCAGGGCGGCCAGGGCCTCGGCGCGGGTGCCGGAGAGGACCACGGCCGCGCCCTGTGCGTGCAGCTGACGGGCGATGGCCCCGCCGATGCCGCCGCTGGCGCCGGTGACGAGGGCGGTCTTGCCGGTAAGATCGAACATGGGGTTCAGGCCTTTGAGATATCTGTTGGTATTCGTTGATTGCTGCCCGCGCCCATCAACGCGAAGGCGCCGTGAGACCTAGGCCTTCTCCCCTTGGGGGAGNNCGAAGCGCCGGATGAGGGGTCGCACCGGCGGCTCAACCGCGTTGTCGACACCGCGCGGATGGGCCGGTGCGACCCCTCATCCGTCCGGCTTCGCCGGCCACCTTCTCCCCCAAGGGGAGAAGGCCTCTTGTACCATCCGACCTCGCATTCATACGGGCTGTTCCAATAGACTGTCGAACCCATCGCTAGGCAAACGCCTTTGCGAAGGCCTCGATGTCGGCGGGGGTGTTGAGGGCGGCGGCTTCAGCGTCGGGGGCGATGCGCTTGGCCATGCCGGAGAGCACCTTGCCGGCGCCGGCCTCGGCGAAGCGGGTCACGCCCCCCTCCCCGACCAGCCACTCCATGCTTTCGCGCCAGCGCACCCGGCCGGTGACCTGCTCGACCAGCAGGCGGCGGATCTCGTCGGGGTCGTGGGTGGGCCGGGCGGTGACGTTGGCGACCAGGGGCGCGCGGGGGGCGATGATGGTGGCCCCGGCCAGGGCTTCGGCCATCTCGTCGGCGGCGGGCTGCATCAGCGGGCAGTGGAAGGGCGCGGACACATTCAGCAGGATCGCCCGGGCGCCCAAGGTCTTGGCGGTCTCGATGGCGAGGTCCACGGCGGCCTTGTCCCCGGAGATCACCACATTGCCGGTGTTGTTGTCGTTGGCGACCACGCAGACGCCGACGGCGGAGCCGGCCTCCGCGGCCTTCTCGGCCAGGGCCACGTCGGACTTGGGCCCGATCAGCGAGGCCATGGCGCCGACGCCGACAGGCGTGGCCCGCTGCATGGCCTGGCCGCGGAGTTTCAGCAGGCGCGCGGTGTCCGCCAGGCTGATCGCGCCGGCGGCGGCGAGGGCCGAATATTCCCCCAGGCTGTGGCCGGCGACGAAGGCGGCGCGCTCAACGCCGATCCCGAAATCGGCCTCGAGCACCCGCATCACCGCCATGCTCACCGCCATCAGCGCGGGCTGGGCGTTCTCGGTGAGGGTGAGGTCCTCGATCGGCCCGTCCCGCATCAGCACCGACAGCTTCTGCTTCAGCGCCTCGTCCACCTCCTCGAACACCGCCCGGGCCGAGGCGAAGGCCTGCGCCAGTTCGCCGCCCATGCCGACAGCCTGGCTGCCCTGTCCGGGAAAGATGAAGGCGAGGCTCATGCGCGGGTTTCCTCAAGAGTTCTTGTTCGCGGCGGCAGGGTTAGGCGATTGCGTTTCCAGCGGCAAGCGGGAGCGGCCGGGCTGATCCTTTGCCCGGGGCCGCGCGTATGCGATGCTGAACGCCGTAACGCGCGCCGGAGAAGCCCCCATGAAAAAGCCCCTGCTGGCCCTCGCCCTCGCCGGCCTGATCGCCACCCCCGCCCTCGCCGCCCTGAGCGAAGGCGCGGTCGCCCCCGATTTCAGCGCCAACGGCTACCAGGCCGGCAAGCCGATCAGCTTCCACCTGGACGCGGCCCTGAAGAAGGGTCCGGTGGTGCTCTACTTCTTCCCCGCGGTGCACACCGGCGGCTGCAACATCGAGGCGCATGACTTCGCCGAGGCCGCGGACGCCTTCAAGAAGGAAGGCGCCACCCTGATCGGGATCACCGCCGGCAACCTCGACCAGCTGCAAATCTTCTCCAACGAGACCCAGTACTGCTCGGGCAAGTTCCCCGTCGCCGCCGACCCGGACCTGAAGATCGCCTCGGCCTACGATTCCAAACTGGTGGTCCGCCCCGGCTGGTCGAACCGGACCTCCTACGTGATCACCCCCGACCACAAGGTGCTGCTGGCCTACAGCGACGGCCATCCCGACAAGCACGTGGACATGACCCTGAACGCGCTGAAGGCCTGGCGAGCGGCGCACCCGGAGTAGACCAATTCGGGTTTGGTGGAATCATCCAATCACCCCGTCACCCCCGGGCTTGTCCCCTATGCGATTCACACATCCATGGGTGCGACGCTAAATCCGGACCAGACGGATCAGAAACCGAGGCCTTCTCCCCTCGCGGGAGAAGGTGGCCCGAAGGGCCGGATGAGGGGCCGCGCCGGCGATTACCGTGTCGTTTCAACATATTACCGGAGGGGCCGGCGCGGCCCCTCATCCGTCGCGCATTCGCGCGCCACCTTCTCCCGCGAGGGGAGAAGGCCTACACTGGCTGGCGCCTAAGTCGCTGTTACATATAGAATTTTGGAGATGTGTGAATGGTCTAGGGGCTAGTCCCGGGGCGAGGGATCGCTGACGGTGACATCGTCGCCCGGTGGCTCAGCGCGCAACGTTCGTGTTCCCTCGCCCCCGGGACAAGCCCGGGGGTGACGGGGGTTGAAATGGCGCACCCGAGGGCCGGGATTGCCGAGCACGGCTTCGTCGGGCGTCAGGATTCGTTGCGCGGCGCGAGCCTGGAGCCCGCGTCGCATTTCAAATGCTCGCAGACATGGCGCTCGATGCTGTCGTCGAGCTTGGGCATCAGCCCCATCATGATCTGGGTGACGGGGCCGGCGAGTTGCGCGTTCTTGGCGGTGATCGACTGGCCGGCGGCGCTCTCGTAGAAGGCCACGAGGGCTTTCAGTTCTTCGAGGCTGTAGACCGTGCTGACGGCCTTCACGACCCCGTCGATGTATTCCGGCATGATGTCCTTCACGCTTTCCCGCGTCGCCAGGTTCATGACGTCGCTGATCGTGGCGTGGTCGGTCGCTTGGAGGTCCGGATTGGCGTCGAGGGTCTCGGCCGTCATCGCCGGCATCAGGCTCTTCATGACGGTGTTGATCGCGGCGTCGAGATGGGCGGCCACGAAATACCGCCGCGCCAGAGCCTCGCGTTCGGTGGTCTCGGCGGCACCGGCCGGTGCCGCCGCGGGTTGCGGCGGCGGCGGCGACGCGGCCCACGACGGGCCGGCCGTCAACAGGAGCACGCCGCAGATCGAGGCGACAAGGCGGAACATGGCTAAACCCCTTTACGCATTACAGCGTCGAGGGTGCGCAGAGCCAGGCTTGACTCGCAATCCACTGGGGGCGAGGCCCCTTGTCGCATGGCCCAGGGGCTGAGCCGGGTCCGCCGCGGAGCGATCCGCCGCTGAAAACGCGCCAATACTTGCAATCGACGCCGCTTGCGCGTACTAGCGCGCCCTTCACGGATGGCGGTTGCGTTCGGTACCGTAGCTTTTGGGCATTCAGCCCAAGACGCCGCGCGCAATCCATCGTTCGTTCGTCGACTTCCGTGACGAACGAACGCCGCCTTCCCAGCGGAAGAAGGAAAACATGGCTTTTTACGAGCACGTGGTCATCGCGCGGCAGGATATTTCGCCGCAACAGGCCGAAGCGCTGAACGAACAGATCAAATCGATCATCGAAGAAGGCGGCGGTCACATCGCCAAGATCGAATACTGGGGTCTGCGCAACCTCACCTACCGGATCAAGAAGAACCGCAAGGGGCACTATTCCCTGCTCGCCATCGACTCCCCGTCGCCGGCGGTCAAGGAAATGGAGCGCCAGCTGTCCATCAACGAAGACGTGCTGCGGTATCTGACCGTCCGCGTCGAAGAGCTGGACCTGGAGCTGTCCCCGGTGCTGGCCCGCCGCGATCGTGATCGCGAAGGCCGCGGCGACCGTGAAGGTCGCGGCGACCGCGAAGGCCGCCCCGACCGTGACGCCCCGCGTCGCGACTTCGAAGACGCTCCGGCATAAGGACGCGAACCATGACCGATACACCTCCTCCCGAAGAAGTCGTCCCGTCCGCCGGCGCCGCGCGCCGTCCGTTCTTCCGCCGCCGGAAGGTCTGCCCGTTCTCGGGCGCCGGGGCCCCGAAGATCGACTACAAGGACGTGCGCCTGCTGTCGCGCTTCCTGTCCGAGCGCGGCAAGATCGTGCCCAGCCGCATCACGGCCGTTTCGGCCAAGAAGCAACGGGAACTCGCGGTCGCCATCAAGCGCGCGCGGTTCCTCGCGCTGCTTCCCTACATCGTCGTTTAAGGAGCAGGTTCATGGCCGCCGTTGAACTGATCCTGCTGCAGCGGGTCGAAAAACTCGGGCAGATGGGCGACATCGTGAAGGTGAAGCCTGGTTTCGCGCGCAACTATCTGCTGCCGCAGAAGAAAGCGCTGCGGGCGACGAAGGCAAACCGCACCTACTTCGACGTTCAGAAGGCGCAGTTGGAAGCGCAGAACCTGAAGCGCAAGGAAGAGGCCGAGCGCATCGCCGAGCGCGTCGCGGGCCTGTCCGTCGTCATCATCCGCCAGGCGGGTGAATCGGGCAGCCTCTATGGCTCCGTCTCCAACCGCGACATCGCCGAGGCGTGCACCGCGGCGGGCCTGACCGTCGACCGCTCTCAGGTGATCCTCAACCATCCCATCAAAACATTGGGCCTGACCCCGGTGCGCGTCGTGCTGCATCCGGAAGTGTCGCTCGGGGTGACGGTGAACGTCGCGCGCAGCCCCGAGGAAGCCGAACGTCAGACCCGCGGTGAATCCGTCGGCCAGGCGGCCGAGCGCGAAGAGGTGCCGACAGCCGAAGCGATCTTCGATCCCGGCGCCGGCGACCAGCCCGACGTCCCCTGAGCGGACGAGTGAGCGGGGCAGGCTCTTCGAACCTGCCAGGGGCGCTGCCCCATAGGAGTCAAGATAAGGCCGGAGGAGGCCAAAACCCTCCCCCGTAACGTCATCCTCGGGCTCGACCCGAGGATCGGCTCGCCCAGACGCGTTGTCCGCCGTCTGACTTCCTTGGCGTGCCGAGCGACCCTCGGGTCGAGCCCGAGGATGACGGGAGGAGGCGAACGATTTCTTCCCCGTAACGTCATCCTCGGGCTCGACCCGAGGATCGGCCCGCCCAGACACGTTGTCCGACTTCTGACATCCTTGGCGGGGTTGAGAGATCCTCGGGTCGAGCCCGAGGATGACGGGGAGAGGCGAACAATTGCCTCCCCGGTGCATTATCCTGATGCCTATGGGACAGCGCCCCTTGGTGGGGTCCGGAGCCTGCCCCGGGCCTCGACCCGGGGGTGAAACCCCGCACTTGCTTCCCTCCTACCCAGGCCGCGCGTCGATCTGTCCCGACTTGATCGCCGCGCGCAGCAGCTTCCAGTCTTCCTGCGTCTGCTCCGCATAGGCCGAGCCGAACGCCGCGATCGCCGCGTCGAACGCGCCCCCGCTGCCCATATACCCCGTGATCGCCGCCGGATCGCCCGAGCGCGCATGCGCCCGCGCCAGGGTCAGCCCGCATAACGTCGCGTGGTGCGACAGGCTGGTCTCCGCCAGTTCGTCGGCCACCCGCGCCAGCTTCGGATCCTTCAACTGCCTGACATAGCAGTGCTGATCGTCGCCCGACTGCTCGGTCCAGCCGAGGAACACATCCGCCTGCGCCTGGGTGATCCGCTGGCCGACCACCACGCGCTTGCCCTGGTTCGAATACTCGGACCGTCGTGTATAGGGCGCCAGGACCGAGATCCGCGCCTCCTTGATCTGCAGCAGCAACGGCGCGCCGTCCGGGCTCATGAACAGGCCGATGGCGCAGAACGTGCCGACGCTGCCGACCCCGACCACCTTGAAGGCGACATCGATCAACTCATAGCGATCAAGCAGCAGACGCCGCTCCTCGGGCAAAGAGCGCCGGTAGGTCTCGAACGCGGTCCGAGCGACGATTTCATAGGTGTCGTCGCCCTGTCCGGTCAGCGGGAAGATCAGCGGCGGCTTCGGGATGATGCGCCACACGCCGCGCCGTCGCTCGATCAGATGCGGATAGCCCGCGATCGTCGTTTCGACCCCGGCGGCGGCGACACGGCTTTCCCGCTCGCGGACCTTCGGATCTTCGATCGCATCGACGACCTCCATCACGTTGACCTTGGCGCGCCACAGGTCGAGCGGCGGCAGCAGGACCAGCGATCGCATGTGGACGCGATACGCCAGGATCGCGGTGCGGGCGAGTTGCCGCCCGATCCGGCCCGACAAACCGCGGCTCCTGGCTTCCAGAACGAAACTGGTGGCGAGCCGTTTCAAATCCCACTCGAACGGCGCCGGCAGGGTTTCGTCGAAGTCGTTGATATCGAAGATCGGGGTGCCTTCCGGGGTCGCGAAGGTCCCGAAATTATGCAAATGGCAATCGCCGCACGCCTGCACCCAGAGCCCGCTGCTGGGCGTGTGAGACAGGTCGGCCGCCATGATGCTCGCGGCCCCGCGCAGAAACGTGGCTGGCGAGGCGCTCATGCGATCGTAGCGGATCGGCAGCAAATGGGAGATGTTTTGCCGAAGACTCTCCGCCAGCGCGGTCACCGGATCGGCCCGATTGGCCGGCTTGCTCCACTCCGCCTGGGCGCCGCGCGGAACCTCTTTGCGCAAGGCGCGCCCCGCCGCCTGCCGGTCCTTGGCTGGACGCTGACGGTCGATGGCGATCATGTCCAGGGGCATTGGCCGCAGTTTGCGCGGGAGCGGAATTGAGTTCAAGCGACCGGTGGTTACCGAAAGCCGTTATGGTATGACATTTGGAAATAAATGTGTGGCGACGAACAGGATCGCCGCGACGATCAGACCCGCCACCACATCGTCCGCCATCACGCCAAACGCCCCGTGCCGCCGGTCGGCCCAACCGACCGGGCCGAGCTTGGTGATGTCGAAGAACCGGAACAGCGCGAACGCGGCGAGCAGGCCGTACAGCGTGACCTGGCTCAGCGCGATCATCGCGATCCATTGGCCGGCGAACTCATCGATGACGATCCAGCCGGGGTCCCCGGGTTCCCGCGTCGCGTGGATCGCCCAGGTGCCGATGATGCAAGCGGCGAGGGCCAGCAGGACCAGCAGCCGGTGGTCGATCCACAGCGCGAGCGCCCCGATCAGGACCGCGGCGAGCGAGGCCCAGGTGCCGGGCGCGAACGGAATTCGGCCGATGCCGCCGCCGCTGGCGATCCAGTGCCCGGGTGTCATGCCACGGGGGTCATTCCACAAGAGGCGTGCGCATAGCCATCAGCATAACGCCACTGAAGGCGAAATCCTTCCCCGAACGTCATCCTCGCCCCGAACGCCATCCTCGGGCTCGACCGTCATCCTCGCCCCGAACGTCATCCTCGGGCTCGACCCGAGGATCGGCCCGTCCAGGCACCTCGTCCGACATTCGACGTCCTTGGCGTGTCGAGAGTTCCTCGGGTCGTGCCCAAGGATGACGGGAAGCGACGGAAAGAGGCGAACATTGTCCTCCCATCTGGCTTGTCCTGACGCCACGGGGTCGTGTCACGCGCCATCGAGGTCCCGCCAAGGGGAGCGCGCGGATGACATCAACGCCCGGCCGCGTCACGGTGAGGATGCGGACAGGGACCCGATCACACGCTGGTAACACGGCGCGCAAACGGCGTGGCTGATCACGACATCCGTAACGCCGCCGCGCCAATAGTATTCCGCGGCCTCGATCCATTCTGGATCCGTCACCGCGTCATAATCCGGCCAGGCCACGCGCTGGCAATAGGAGCATAGTTTCACCACCAGTTCGTCCAACCCAGCCGGCGCTCGCGCGGTCAGCAGGTCCGCCGCGAACAGAGGCAGCGGAACCCTCGCCGTTTCCGTGATCGTGATCGACTGATAGAGCACCGCCACCGGTGTCGATCCCGCCCGGATCAGCGACAGCGACATGCGCATATGCCGCTCGGTCTCCGGTGAATCGCACCGGTATTCGAAGCCGACCGCCGGATGACCGCGCGACCAGACCGCCCGATGCAGCGTCCGATAGGTCTCGATCACCTCCGCCCCCCGCAACTGGGCGAACAAACTGGTGCCGACAACCGCTTCGCTGTTCCATGGCGTGTCCGAACCGCCTTCGCCGGCCGGCAGGAACGGGCCGCGCGAGAAACCCAGAATGATGCCGTCGCCATCGACCGCGTAGGCGATACCGTCAATCGCCTGGAGCAGGTCTTCGGCCGAAAACGGGAGGGGCATGATGAGGCTCGCCGAATGATGAATTCAGTCGCAAGGCAGCCGCGTGTCGCGGCGGCTGGCGCATCGACGATCCAACGTTAACACCAAATTCTGACCGAGGATATCGCGACGGCCAGGTGGCGGCGGTTCTCATTTTGAGGGAACCCTTTGCATGTCCCGTCATCCTCCCGCCTGACCGGAGGATCGGTAGCCGCGCACCCGTCAGAGTGCCTGATGATCGCTTCTCGACGGCATTATGTAGCAGCCGCCACGCGCGCGGTGAACTCGTGGTGCCGCCGGCGGCCAGCCGCTCGCTTCACCGGACGATCGAAATGACACAGGCGAATACGATGGAGCATGCCGATCGGTCATGGTGGGGCATTGATCGCCTGTTGGTCAGACGTGCGCGCGGCGGGAAGGCGCAACCGGGGGCCGCCATGCCCATGCATCCCATGCAAGGGATGGTCGGTCTGGTGTCGGGTCTGTTTGGCAAGCCGCGGCAGGCCGCGGATCCGCCGGCCGGCGATGGTGAAGGGACCAAGAACGAACGGGCTGTTTCACTTGAAGCGAATGGGAATCACACCGGTCGCGCTGCCGGCGGTGAATAATCCGACCAGAAGAATGAACGCCGCGAAAATACGGTTCAGGCGGCGCTGATCCAGTCGATGAACCAGCGCGGCCGCGGCCGCGTTTCCGGCAATTCCACCCGCGAGGAAAGTGCCGGCCATGGTCCGGTCGATCGAAGTGGTCGCAAAACGCGTGCCCAGACCGACAACCGAATTGAAGACGATGACCAGAAGCGACGTCGCGATCGCGGTCTGCATCGAGCACGCGAACGCAAACACCATCGTTGGCACGATCAGGAATCCGACACCGACCCCGATGAAACTCGTGAGGAAGCGGATGCGGAGATCGGCGAGAAATATGGCCCGCGGCCTGGCTGCCTTGGTCGGCGGCGCGTCGCCGCCTTGCGCAACAAGCGTGCTCGCCGATGCCGTGATCGCCAGCGTCGAGAACAGCGGCATAAGAATGGAACTCGAAACATAAGGCGTGACCAACGAGCCTGGAATGCCGCTGGCGATCCCCCGGGCACCCAGCGCCAGGGCAGTCCGCCATTGCACCGTCTCCCGCTGTCCGACCACACTCTCGGCGGCGATCCCACCCACCGCGCCCGGAAAATACTTATGCCCCATGTGGCGCGAGGACTGTCACCCGCGGCGATATTTGATTGGTTGCGCGCCACGAGACGCGAGGCCGGTGTGTTGGCTGTACTGATCCAGATCAATGACGGTCACGCACGACATGCGCTATCGGGAACTACATCAGCGAGCAAATGCTGATTCATAACAACAAAAGGAGGTTAACATGAAGTGGAAATCTTTGTCTGTACTCGCCGCGAGTGCCCTCACGCTCGGGGCCGTTCTAGTACAGCCAGCCGTCGCTGCCCGACCTCCGGTGGCCGGCACCACCGGGTATGCCGAGTCGGCCATCGCCGGGTGTCCGTTCATCAATTGGCGCCTGGCGCGTCATGACGATGGCAGAGTAACCGGTCGATTCTGGTATTCGGACCTGAGTGGGACCAGCGTCGCGGTCGGGAACATCGATGCAAATGGGCGGTTTCATACCGTTCTGAAGTCTGCCATTGGAAAAGGGCCTGTGGGTGTCATCGACGGGCAGAGATCGCAGGACGGCTCGGTTGTCGCCGACCTGAAGGGCGAGGGGTGCGCCAATTATCATACCATGCACATGGCTCCGACCCCTGACCTTGGCGGCGGCGACGGCGGCGGCGGCTGATCACGCCACCGGCGGCTACTCTTACGAAGTAGAAAGCGGCATCGGGCGGCGTCGGAACTCGTGATCGACGCCGTCTGGCGCCATGAGGCAAGGCCTGAAACCTACGGCTTGTTTGTGTCGGATTGAAGCTGACTATGTGAAAGCGTGCTTCGACCCGAACGGAAATAAGCGAATCGCGCCGTCGCCCAAACCCGGGTCTACGGTTCCGATGGCGCGACCAACCCGTGGCGTTTATTCTGGCTCGGATCCTTGGCGATGGCACTGGCGATGTCCAGGGCCTCCAAGGCGTCATCAGGGTCGCTTCGCGCCGCGCGGTCGGGCTTGCAAAAGCGACCGCCGACGGGCGTAAGTCTTGAGAAATGCGCTTGATTGGCTCGGTAGAAGTGTTCAGCCATGGCGCGAAAGCCCTGATCGCCGCATTCGATGTCGAGCCCGGCCGGGTCCGGGTCGAGCCGGAGGATGACGAAATGGGGAGACCGGCCGGCAAAATGAGAACCGGTGCGCCGGTGGCGGCGGGAGACCGCTTCTCCATCCGAATCCGCGGCCATTTGATCTGGATCATTGTTTGTCCGAGCGCGCGGCGAATAGGATTGTTCATCGCCCGAGCCGTTCGGACGATTACCGTCCACGCACTGGAACCCGGCGTTGAACACAGAGGATCGCAGTCGCCTGGTGGTTGTAATCGATGACGACGCGGGGATGCGTGAGTCGATGAAGTTCCTGCTCGAAACGATCGGGCATAGCGTGCTCGCCTTCGCCTCCGCGGTGGAATATCTCGCCGCCCGCCCGGCACGGATTGCCTGCCTCGTCACCGACATGTTCATGCCGTGCATCAATGGGTTGCAACTCGCCGGCCGTTTGCGAGCCGAGGGCGAAACGGTGCCGATCCTGCTCATCACCGGCGCGCCATCGACGGCGATCGTTTCCGCGGCCGCTCAGCTCGACATCGAACACGTGCTCAGGAAGCCGTTCTCGCAGGAGGACTTGCTGGCATGGGTCGATGCGCACGTGGGACCTGAACCGTCGCCGTCACCGCCATAGCTGTTCCGACGCCAGGGCCGCGCCCTCAGCCAGGGTGCGCAATTTCGCCCACGCGATGTCCGGATGCACGCGTCCGCCGAGGCCGCGATCGGTGCCGGCGAGCACGTTTTCCCGCCCGACGACGTGGGCGAAGCGGATCAACCGGTCGGCGACCAGGTCCGGATGCTCGACCACGTTGGTCGCGTGACTGACGACGCCCGGTATCAACAGCTTCCCATCCGGTAATTTGACGTCGCGCCACACTTTCCACTCGTGTCCTGTCGCGCCGGTCGGAAAAGCTGGTCAGCACCACCCGCCCGGGCTCCGACCGCCGCGGCGCCGCGCGCATCATGTCGCCGCCGGCGCGCAACCCGCCCCAGCGCGGGTAGATATAGCTCCACCACGCGCCGAAATTGATCCGGTGCTCGGTCGCCTTGCCGAACTCGCCGTCGTTCGGAATGTCGATACCGGCCTCGCGTTGCATCCGCGCGACCTCCGCGACGGCCGAGGCGGTGCGTGCCTCCCGAGCGCTCTCGTCGCCCGACTCGCCGGCGGCGAACGCCCGGTTGAGTTCGATCAGGTCGTCCGGCCGCGGCAGGCTGCCGACATGGGTGGTCAGGATCCGGTCCCGGCTGTTGCGCATGCTGGCCTCCCGTTTATCTTGCGTTACGCACGTCAGACTCTACGGACTGGCGATAAATTCGCGCAGCGGCCCCCGCACCGCGTCCTCGGTCAGTATCGGCGCATGCCCGACCCCTGACACGGTAACGACCGTCATGTCCGGATGCCGCGCGCGCATGGCGTCGATCATCGGAGGGGTCAGGATATGACTGACCGCGCCATGCACCAGCAACACCGGCACATGCGCCAAAGCGCCAAACAGCGGCCAGAGGTCAGGGGTTTTCCTGTCCAGCAGCTTCGCGATCGCGATATCCCACACCGGATGGAATCGCCCATCCGCGCCTCGCTCGTAGGTCAGCGCCGCCATCCGCCGCCACGCCTCGTCCGACGTCAGCGACAGCGGCGGCAGACGTTGCCTCAGGAATGTCACGCAGGCGTCGAGGCTCTCCAGCGCCGGATCCAAGCCCACGAACGCGCGCACGAACACCGCGCCGTCGCTGCCGATCTCCGGCCCGACATCGTTCAGCACCACGCCTCGCAGCATCGCCGGCCGAGCCGTCGCCAGCCCCATCGCCAGCAGCCCGCCAAAGCTGGTGCCGACGAGCGTGACCCGTCCCAGATGCAACGCGGCGCACACATCCAGCACGTCGCGCAGGCAGGCTTCCGGTCCATAACGCATGACATCCGACGAACGGCCTGACCCGCCGCGTCCGGCATAATCCAGCGAGACCACGCGCCGGCCTTCGACGAACAGCGGCGCGACGGCATCGAAATCTCCGCTGGTGCGCACAAGGCCCGGCAGGCAGAGCACCGGAGCCAGCCGGTCGCCGCCATCCCAGACCCGCACGTGTAAATTCAATCCGTCCCACGCCCGGATCGCGCGGATCACCGGCTCCATTGCGCCATCATCGGCGGCAGCGCGCCGGTACGCCGAGCCTGGTAAATGACGACGTTCTCCAACACCCGCTGGACGTAATTGCGGGTTTCGTTGAACGGGATCATTTCGATCCAGTCGATCATGCTATGCGTCGTCGCCCCTGAAGCGTCCGGCGTCACCCCGCGCGGATCGCCGTTATCGACCAGCCACTGAGTCACCCGATGCGGACCCGCGTTGTACGCGGCGGCGGCCAGCGGCACGAAATTGTCGAATTTATCCAGCACCTCCCGCAAATACGCGGTCCCCAGCCGCATGTTATGTCCGGGATCGGTGGTCAGCAGCAGCGCGGAGGTCGGTTCGCCGATGCGGCGGGAGACGGTTTGCGCCGTCGCCGGCATCAATTGCATCAACCCGCGCGCGCCTGACGGACTAATGATCCCGACATCGAAATTACTCTCCTGGCGCATGATGGCCAGCGACACGGCGGGTTCCAGCACCGGGGGCGGCTCCACCGGCATGGGCCAGCCTTGCATGGGCGGAACGACTCCCTCACGGCCCAGGCGGCGGGCGACCAGCACCGCGATATCCGGCAACCCCATCGCGGCGGCGCGGTCGCCGACCGCGATCCGTTCGGCGGGCGTGCGGCAGAGCTCCTCCATGCGCAACAAAAACGGCCGGGCGCGCGCGGGATCCTGCCAGGCCGCCAACTGGTTCGCGGCGCGGGCGAGTTCGCCCATGATCGGCGTGGCGGGGAGGGCGGCCGCCGCGGCCGGCGCGGCCCGCAACTCGTGCACCAGCGCCGCCTCGGGCTCGCCCTCCGCCTGGGCCGCGAGCTGGCCATAAAACGTCATCGGCAAAGCCGCGGCACGGGCGAACGAAGGCCTGGCGTCGCCGCCGTCCGCCGCGACCGCTCGTCCAAGCCAGTAATACGCCCGCGATTGCGTCAGCACGGCCGGCGACGCGGTGGCCAGCGCGGTGAAGTGCGTCGCCGCCAGCTTCGGTTCGTTCAACTTGCGCAGCGCGATGAAGCCGGCGAGGAACTCCGCCTCTACCACGATCGATGGCTCTCGCTGGCCGTGCGCCGCCGCCAGGTCATAGGCGCCCTGGGTGTCGCCGTCGCGCAGCAACTGACGGATCATTTGATTGCGCTCGGCCCAGAACGCCTCCAGATGCCCAGGAGCGGCGCGTTGCGCGACCGGGCCGGAGGCGCGCCAGAGCGCGACCGCCGCCTGATCCTGCCCGAGCCGCCGCAACGAACGCGCGAGGTCCAGCATGGCGCCTGGATCGTCTTCTGGCGGGCCGATCGTGCCGGTGCCGGCGGTCTTCCACCCCAGCCGCGCTGTCGCCAGCGCCGACTGGGCTGGCGTGAGGAAAGCGACCTGCCGTTGCGCGGCCGATGCGTCGTCCCAGATCAGCCGCTGAAACCGTGCCCACTGGTCGGTCGCGGAGATCAAGCCAGGAAATCGGCGAACGAACGCGGCCTCGGTGATGGGGTCGGAGATCGCATTGACCCAGGCCTCGCGCGCCAGCACGCCCGCCTCCTTGCCGCGGCCGAGATTGGCCAGCGCGTCGGCGCACCGCAGCAAGGCCGCGCCATGGGCGGTGGTCTGCGTCGGTTTCTTTTCGATGCAAAGAGCGGCGACGGTCGCATCGTCGTGCTCGGCGACGATCGCCTCCTGACGGCGGCGTTCGAGCAGGGTTGCCAGCGGCCAATCGGGGTTCTGCCGGGCGAAGGTCGCGATTTCAGAGGCGGTCGCGGCGTTGGGTGTCAGCAAGCGGTACCAGTCGATCAGCTTTTCCGCCTCCGGATCGCCGGATTCCCCCGCCGCCACCCGGGCCTGCGCCCACAGCCCGGCCTGGACGTAGGTCAGCGGATTTTGCGCCGGAGGCGGCTGCGCGCCGAGCGGGGCCGCTGTCAGCGCGACGATCAGGAGAGCGAGGAGCAGGCGCATGAGTGGAGCATAGCGGATCGGCCGGCGTTTGGGATGGCGGGAAAGTGGGCCACAACAGGATACGGGAGTCAGAGCTCCGCAACCGCCACCGGCGGCTTCGCGCCAATATTGGTCGCTCTGGCGAAGAGACTCATTTCTCCAAAGCGGACATGGATATCAGCCCTCAGCAACCATACCCCCGAGCAGGAGTGTCCAATGCCGCCGATCCTATCTGTTTCCGCCGTGACGAATACAAATCGGGTCAGGTCGCGCTCCATGAAATCGATCTCGCGGTAGAAGGGGGGAAATATTCGCGCTACCGGGCCCCAAAACCGTTCCCGTTTGTGGGCCAGGCTTATGCCTTCCTGATATTCCAGTGCAGCGGGCTGCCGGAGCGTACCATGTCGGTGATGTTCGCGCGTGTCGCGGTCGGATAGAACCATTGGCCCGTTGGGATGACCGGCACCTGCTCCATCGCATAGGCCTGGATGTCCTCGCACAGCTTCTTTTGGGCGGGACGGTCCGGCGCCCCCAGCCATGCGTCGCGCAGGGCCTCCATCTTCGGGTCGTCCGGCCAACCGAACCATGCCCCGGCGCCGTTGCCGCGCATCGGGAAATGTCCGCCGGGATCGATAACCGACAGGCCGCCCCAACTGGTGCAGAACGCGTTCCAACCCCCCTTGTCCGGCGCTTCCTTGCTGGCACGGCGAGCAACCAGGGTCGACCAATCCATCGACACATACTCGACGTTCAGGCCAACTTTCTCGAACAGCGCGCGTGTTACCTGTGCCAACTGCATCAGAGCGGGCTGATCCGACGGGGACATCAGCACCACCTTTTCCCCGGCATAGCCGCTCTCGGCCACCAACCGTTTGGCCTTCGCCACGTCGGGCTTCGCGAAGACGTCCATGCCGGCCTTGTTGGCCATTGGCCCGCCTTCGGTGAACAAGCCAACCGGTGCGATGCCAAGCTCGGTTTGGTCGCCAATCACCGCGTCGAGGAATTCCTGCTGATCGACCGCCGGCAGAATGGCACGCAGCAGCTTTCGGTTGTTGAAAGGGGGATACAGGAAATTGGGACGGATGACCCCGATCCAGCCAAACGGATCGTTCACGAACGCGCGCACGTTCGGCGCTTTCCTGAGGCTGGGAACAAGGTCGATCGTCGGCACGTGCACCCAGTCGACCTCACCGGTTTGCAGCGCGGCCGCCGCCGTGGCGCCGTCGGGCATGACGATATGCTCCACACGGTCGAAATAAACCCGCTTGCCGCCGGCGAACAGGTCCGGCGCCTCGTCGCGGGGAATGTATTTCTCGTTACGCTCCCAAACCGCGCGCGCGCCCGAGACGAACTCATCCTTCACGAAACGAAACGGGCCCGATCCCGTGGCATCCGTGATCTGCTTGAACGGATCGGTCAGCGCCATCCGTTCCGGCATGATGAAGCAGTAACCCTGAGCCATCGCGCTCAGCGTCAGCGCGAAGGGGCGCTTCAGCCGGATCGTCAGGCGCTTGTCGTCCAGTGCCTTGATCTCCTCGGTGGCCGAGGCCAGCGCCTGACCCCAGGCGGCGCGCTTTGTCCAGCGCAGGATCGACGCCACGCAATCGCGCGCGAGCACGGGCGCGCCGTCATGGAAGGCCAACCCGTCGCGCAGGGTGATGGTGTAAAGCCTGCCATCGTCCTCGAGCGTATGACCGGCCGCCATCTGCGGATGGGTATTGAGCTTTTCGTCCGCCCCAAACAACGTATCGTAGACCATGAACCCGTGGTTGATGGCCACGGTGGCGGTCGTCCACACCGGGTCGATGCTCGCGAGATTGGCTTCCGGCGCGCAACGCAGCACGCGGGCGTTGCCCTGGGCGATGGCGAAGCGTGCCGGGGCGGCGGCGAGGGGAGCCGTCGCGGCGGCTTTCAGCAGGGCTCTACGTCGCATCGTGGATCCTCCCATCATCGATTCGGCTGGGAATGGCCTGTGCCACGCATCTGACATCGCGGCAGTCTCCCAGAAAGCGCGCGCGTTCGCACCGCCCGCATCAAAGCCTATGCCGTATTCGCCGCACCGCACAACGGGAGGTCGGGGAGCTTCGCAACGCGGCGGCCCGCCACGCTGAGTTCGAAGAGATCACCAGTTACTTCGAGCCACCGACAGCGATCGATCCGGCGAGCCGGCGATAGTCCTCGATACTGAGCAGCACATGCGTTGGTTTCCCATGATCGGTGATGAACACCGACCCCTCGTTCGCCGCCACCCTGGCGCGACTGGCGTTCTGGATGAAGTCGCGGCTCGACAGGGTCGTGATCGGCATGGCGATGGTCCTGGAGGCGGATCGTTATAAAGGCATCAAACTACCACAGCCCCGCGGTCAATCCCGAAGCGCCACTGGAACCGTGCCCGCCCGATCCCCACCTTGCGGCGCGCGCCCGACCGGCCTAAATCTCCGCGCTTACCGGCCCTCCAAAATCCAAACGCCCACCCGGGAGAGAACCATGTTCAAGGGATCGCTCGTCGCGTTGATCACCCCCATGCGAGAGGACGGGTCGGTCGATGAGAAAGCCTACGCCGAATTCGTGGACTGGCAGATCAAGGAAGGCACGCACGGTGTCGTCCCGGTCGGCACCACCGGCGAAAGCCCGACCCTGTCGCATGCCGAGCATAAGCGCGTGGTGGAGATCGCCGTCGAGGTGGCAAAAGGCCGCGTGCCGGTGATCGCCGGCGCCGGATCGAACAGCACGGAAGAAGCCATTGCGTTGACGCGGCACGCCAAGGAAGCCGGCGCGGATGCCGCCCTGATCGTGACGCCGTATTACAACAAGCCGACGCAGGAAGGCATGT
>PLSW01000328.1 GCA_003165275.1 Caulobacteraceae bacterium | reverse complement strand
CTGGTTTTGCTCCGCCGTTGACAGAGCCCGAATGCGCTCGGCCACGAGGGAGCTTGGCGTGGATAGCGTGAGCACTCCGTCCGTGACGCCGGCGAATCCGACGCGTCCGAACCAGCTGCCGAACTTGCCCTCGCGCAGGATGCGCCGCAGCTCGACGGCGATCGCCTGCCACTTGGGGTCTTCGCTCCCTGGCGGAGCGACGAGATCCTCGGCCAGGCGCAGCGCCTGGGCGTCGGGATCCAGCTGAGCCGTTGGCGCGTTAGGCGCCTCGGGCGACGGAATCTCCCCCTTGGCCTTGAGGATACGGGCCAGGTTCAGGCGGAGGTCGGACGCACCGAGGTCCTGGCCGGTTAGCTTACCGAAGTAGCCGCAGGGCGAACGAACGTCGGCGTCCTCCACGGCGATGGCCAGCATCACCAGGACGCGCGCGCCGTGCTTGCGCCAACCCCACATCGCGGTCTGATCGTTGTTCCGATCCGGATGGGGCAGGAGATCGGCCGCTGCGGCGGCAACGCGGGCCGCATCTTCCGGAGTGGCGCTGAGCGGATTGGCCAGGAGGGCAGGGGTCACCAGCGGCGCTAGACGCGGACAGACCTTGGCGGCCGACCGAAGCTCCTGGCGGACCATTTCCGCGTACACCGAGGGGTCAGAAGATGCGCCGCCGGAAACGCTTGCTCCTCCCGAGGAGCCATTGGCGCCGGGCTGTCGGTTTTGCCGGTGCCGGCCGGAGTTGGCGGTTCCTTTGCCGCTCTCGGTCCGCGTAGAGGGCCGCGAATCCGGGGAATGTCGCGGCTGAGCCGCGTCCTTATCGCCTCGTACAGAGGAACTGAGGTTCGGTTGGGACTGTTCTAGGCGCCCGGTTTCAGGCGCCTGGGCGCTAATATTTCGATGGGCAACGACGTGCTCTGCTTGGCGTGAGCGATTTGCACGAAACTCGGCGTCGAACGCATCCGCGTTCGCCTCCAATTCCGCTAGGCGGGCCACAAGCGGGGCGAGGTCGAAGGCCTCGACGTCGGCGGGGCGATTGGCGCGGTTGTAGTCGCGGACCATGTAACCGAGCGCCTCGAGCCCCTTGCGATGGCCGCGCAGCGTATTCTCGCTGCAGCCCAGCTCGCCGGCGATCCTGGCCGAACTGGGCCAGACGCAGGCGATGTTGTTCTCCAGCTGCTCCTGGTTGAGGCGCCGAACATAGTGGAGCAGCACCAGGCGCTGGATGGGCCTGAGATCACGGGCGCCCAACATGACGGCGTCCTCGATCCGCCAGATCGTGACCCCAAGCTCCCAACGCCAAGCCGAGGCGCGCTCGCACACCTCGTCGAAGTTAGATGCGCGCTTGGCGAAGCCGGGCCGCCAGTCATCAACTGATTGGGCGTGGTTGATCATGGCCACGCCCTCGAAATGAGGGGTGAGCTAGTAGTGTGCGGTCGGCCGTCGCGTCCTTGCAGGGCAAGGCGCGGAAGGCCGACGGCTTGGTCGGCGACGGAGGTCATGTCTTGGCTCCTATTGAGCCGCGGACACAGAAATCCAGTCACGCCGAAGCGCGTTTTGGCTTGTCAAACTGTGGGGGTTTCGCTAGGGTGTGAGCTGTCTGGGGCTCTTCCGGTTTGGCGACCGGCCCTAATGAAACTCCTGAAAGGCCCGGCGCTTTCGAGCGACCGGGTTTTTCTATGCGCTCACGGTGCTGTCCTTTGTTGGCGGGTTGAGGTTGCGAGCGCGATGCTCGCGGACGATCTCGGCGAGAGTCGCGCCAAGATTTGGAAAGCCTGCCCGGTCACGCTCCTCGGTGACATACCGGAGCAGATCGGCCGGAAGCGCTGTGCTCAGGGTGGCCATGCCGCTCCTGCGCAGGCGGTCGAGGTAGGAGTTCTGGTAGTTCGCCTGCCGCCGCTTACGCTCAAGATCCGGTGCTTGCTGCTGCGTCACAGTGGCCTCCCCTTCAAGAGGGCAGCGCGACATTTGTTAGCTCAGCAACGCTAAGGGCGAACGGAACCCGAACGCGCCAACTTTAGGCCGCGCCGCGCATTCGGCGACCGAGGGTCAGCTGCCGGCGACCCGTTGGCAGCGCCGCGGCGTGGTCCCAGAGGAAGTCGCCCGAGAACGCGATGTGCTCCCAGCCGACCGGCGAGGTGTGGGCGAGGAGATCGTCGGGGGCAGGCTCGCCAGCAGCCCGCAGGTGATCGACGGCGTCCGCCATGTAGGTCGAGTTCCACCAGACGATGGCGGCGATCACCAGGTTCAGGCCCGAAGCGCGGTACTGCTGAGCGTCGCGGGTCCTCTCGGAGATGCGGCCTTGGCGGAAGGTGCAGATCGCCTGCGTCAGCGCGTGCCGCTGCTCGCCCTTGTTGAGGCCCGCCTGGCAACGCCGCCGGAGTGCGGGGTTCTCCAGCCAGTCGAGCATGAACAAGGTCCGCTCGATCTTCCCGACCTCCTGGAGGGCGACGGCGAGCTGATTTTGCCGCTCGTAGGCGGCGAGTTTGCGCAGCATGGCCGAGGGCGCGGCGTGGCCAGCCTTGAGCGATGCGACCAGGCGCAGGATCTCACCCCAGTGCTCCTTGATGACATCGGCCCGCACCTTCCTGCCCACGATCGGCGCCAAGCCGGGATAGGCCGATGGCGGGCCGATCGAGACCAGCCGCCGATCTTGAAAATCGCGCAGCCGCGGGCAGAATCGAAAGCCCAGCAGCGTGCAGAGCGCGAAGACGTGGTCGGTCGCGCCGCCGGTGTCGGTGTAGTGTTCCGCGATCTGAAGGCTTGATCCGTGGTGGAGAAGCCCATCGAGAACATAGGGCGCTTCATGCGTGGCGGCCGAGATGACGCGCGCATGGTAGGGCGCGTGCTGGTCGGAGACGTGGGTGTAGAAGCTGAAGCCGGGGTCGACGCCGTAGCGGGCGTTCACCTCTCCGGCGCCGCCGCGCTTGCCCGACCGGAAGAACTGCCCGTCGGAACTGGATGTCGCGCCGTCGCCCCAGACGGCCGACATCGGCAACGCATGATGGGCGTCGATAATCCGCGCCAGCGCCGCTTTATAGGTGTCGTCTCGGATGAAGGCGTCCGCCGTCCAGACCAGTTGGTCTCGGGTCACGCCCTGGCTTGCCTGGGCCATGCGCGCGAGGCCCAGATTGGTGGCGTCGGCGAGAATGGCCGCCAGCAGTGCGTTCTCGTTCGGACAGGGCTCTCCGGTACGCAGGTTGGTGAAGGCTCCGAGGAAGCCGGTGTCGCGAGCGACCTCGTGTAGGAGCTCTGTCACCCGGATTTTCGGCAGCATGGCGTCGATCCGGTCCGCGAGAACGTCGGCTTCGGGCGGCGTCGCGAGCCGCACCGGACTGATGTGCAGCCGGTCGTCGCGCATCTCGACACCCTCGAGCCGGCCGCGTTGGAGACGATGCGCGAAGCGCTTGAGCCGCCAGTCCAACTCCCGGCCGCGGCCTTCCAGCCAGGCCTCAGCGGTCGCCGGCAGGCCGAGCCCGGAGGTGATCGGCTGGGCTTCGGCCGGGGGCAGCATGTAGCTGTCGAACTGGCGATAGGCCGTCGACCGCTCGACCCAGACGTCCCCTGATCGGAGCTTGTTGCGCAGGTGGGCCAGGGTCGCGGTTTCGTACAAGCGCCGGTCAACACGCCCCTGGCTATCGACGACGAGGGCGCGCCATTCCTTCTTGAACGGCATCGGCGCGTCGGACGGCGGCGCGCGCCGCCCGGACCTGTGCAACTGCCGAAGCACCTCGACCGCGGCGAGCGTCTTCTCGCTCCCGCGCGCGGCCTTGAAGTCCAGCGCATCGAGCAAGGCAGGCGCGAACTTTCGTAGGCTGGCGTATCGGTCCGCAGCGCGCACGAGCGGATCGACGTCCGCCGTATCGGCGATCTGGGCCACCTCATCCCGGACCCGCAGCAGCTTGTTCCAACCCACGGCCTCATCGAGCGCCGCGAACGGATCTGCGTCGGCTTCGGCCGCCGCGGCGAGCGCATCTATCGTGCCGAGGAACAGGCGCATCAGCCGGGCGACGTCCTTGGAGGTGGCGCTGTATTGGCGCTCCTGGGCGCTCTTTCCCCGGATGAAAGCCGCGCCGATCAGGCGATCGGCCATTTCGATCGCCGCGTCGGTCAGGCGCCCTTCAAGGTCGATCAGCAGCGCGACCACGGTCGCGCGCCGGCGGGCCAGGGTGTAGCGGTCGATGAGGTAGGTTGGCGACAACCGGCTCTCGCGCACCAGGCGGCGCAGCCGATCTGGATGGATGCGGTCCCCGGCGCCCTGGGCGATATCGAGGGCTCGCACGGCGCCAAGCTTGTCGACGATCTCGCGGATGTGGTCCGGCTTGGGGCCGGCCGGAATGGTCCGCAGCGAAGTCAGGCGTGTGAAGCCCGTCTCTGGATCGAGGTGCAACAGCTCGTCCAAGGCCGCCAGCTGCTCCGGACCCAGGCCGGCGAGCAGGGCGTCGTGGACGCGCTTGCGCGCCGTGGCCCGGCCGGTGATGCCGGCCCGCTCGATCGTCGCCGTCGCCGGCAGCATGATCGCCTTGCCGCGAAGCGCGGCGACGACCGCGCCGGCGATCACCGCGCCCTTGTCCGTCGACCAGGCGGCCGAAGCCGCCGCGTCGATCATCAGGCTCAGGTCCGCCCGTGCGGGCGGGCGTAGGCCGAGCGCCGCGCCGAGTTCGCGAGCATGATCAGTCATGGTCTGCTCGCGCGTCGCATAGTCGGCCAGAGCCGCCGTGGGCAGCTGCAGCTGGCTGGCGATGAAGCCGACAAGCGGCTCCAGGTCCACACCGGGCTGCTCGGTGACTTGAGCCAGGGTCAATCCGGGATGGCGGATCAGGGCGAGCTGCACCGCAAATCCAAGGCGGTTGCGCTCCTCACGCCGGGCCTCGATCAGGCCGAGATCCGCCGGGTCGAGGGTGTAGAGGCGCGCCAGGGTGTCGCGATCGACCGGAACGCCGAACAGTTGACGCCGCTCCTCGGCGCTCAGCAGGTCTCGTCGCCCCATGATCGCCTCCGACCGTCCACAGAAGGCCATAGGGGATCATGGACAGTCCGGCGTAAAGGGACGTATTTTGTGGACGGGATTCGGGACCCGAAAGCGGCGCCGGCCGCCGGGTCCACAGAACGAACGTTTGGGGGACGCCACAAAGGTGGGAGATGTGCTCGGATATGCCCGCGTCAGCACAGGCGACCAGGACGTCGCCGGCCAGACCATGCGTCTCGAAGAAGCCGGAGCAATCAGGGTGTTCACCGACGTGCGCTCAGGCAAATCGATGGACCGGCCGGGCCTGACAGAGCTTCTCGCCTACGCCCGCAAAGGCGACACCTTGGCTGTCGTCCGCCTCGACCGGCTCGGCCGCTCCCTCGCCGAACTCATCTCGATAGTCGAAAAGCTGAAGGTGCGCGACGTCGCCCTGCTCAGCCTTGAGGAAAAGATCGACACCTCCTCGGCCGCCGGCGAGCTGATCTTCCATGTGTTCGGCGCCATCGCGCATTTCGAGCGCAGACTGATCGCCGAGCGGACGAAGGACGGTATCGCTGCCGCGAGGGCGAGAGGGAAGTTGCCCGGCCGTCAGCCTGTCGATGTCGACAAGGTGCAGGCTGCGCTGAGATTGGTTGAAGCGGGACTGTCGCCGACCAAGGCTGCTAGCCAGCTCGGCCTTGGTCGATCGACGGTTTATCGCGAGGTTGCTGCCGCTGGAGTGACTCGCAAGGCCTCATAGCGAAGCCACCAACGGCGGCGTCGGGTGACCTGGGACATGCAGAGCATCCGATAAAGTGAGACTCGCCCAGCCTCCAAGGTGAAACGATGCATGACCTCAATCCAATGTACGGCCTTGGTCTTGAGCAAGGCGTGAACCGACTGGTCGAATACAATTCGTCGTGGCCGCTGGCTTTCGCCGAGGAAGCTGCTCGGATCAAAGCGGCGCTTGGTGACCGGGCGTTGGCGATCGAGCATTATGGCAGCACAGCCGTTCCCGGACTTCGGGCAAAGCCGATCATCGATCTTCAAATTGGGGTCGCAGACATTCGCGACGGCATGAGTTTCATCGAGCCTATGGCGGGCCTTGGCTATGACTATGCAGGGGACCAGGGGATACCCGAACACCACATCTTTGGGCGGGGAAGGGCCCGAACCCATCTCGCTCATGTGGTGGTCTACGGCGGGGAGCAGTGGCGCCGATCCTTGCGCTTTCGAGACCGGTTGCGAAGTGAACCCGACGTGCGGGCCGCCTATGAAGCGCTCAAACTGAAATTGGCGGCGAGCACAGTGACGAGGAGCGACTACACCGCAGGAAAGACAGCTTTTGTGCAGCGCATGAGTGCGACGGGCTAAAGCCACGGCCAGACCAAAAAGCGCCTCCGGTCAGTTCCCGTTCCGTTCGCCCTTGGCGTTGTTTAGCGAGCAAATGTCGCGCTGCCCTCTTCATGATTGTGGTGAGCGGGCCTTCCCACGGCATGGCCGTGCCGCTGCCGGACGCCCAGGCGGGGGTTGCCAACATCAGCATGACGCCGGCGCCGATCACGGCTGTCTGTGATCGATGCTTGAGGCGTGACGCAGCGCCGGTGAGTTGGCGGGGAGAAATCATCGTTCGGCGCCTTCCTGGTCCAGCCCGCTAAAATCGGGCGCGCCACGAGAGTCCGGGAACAACCTAGGGTCAAGTGCGCTTATGAATAGAACACGACCTTGTGTCGCTTTCCTATCGAAAACGCACAGCTAAGCTTTAACCGCAAGTTGCAGGGGGTCGCTCTCACCGGAGCCGGTGGCCCCGGGGCGTTTTAGTGGTTTGAAGAACGAGCCTTGCCGCCGCGTAAGCGGCCATTTCTGGGCGGTCGCCCGAGTTTTGTGGGCTACCCTCGGGTCGAACCGGCGGAGCGCCGGAGGGGCGCGCTGAGTCCAGCGTGGGAATCAGGGCTGCGGCGCACCGACTATGCGTCAGACGCTCGGCCTTGGGATCGGCTCCTAGATCATCTCGACCAGCTAGGTCCGGGATGAGCGGGCACGATAGTGTTGAGTCCGGCCTCATAAAGAGATAAGATCGTGCCTGTATTATCTCGCCTGGGCATATCAGATGAACTACAATTACTTAATGCTGCTTTTGGATGTTGCGGAGCAAGGCAGCATTAACGCCGCGTCCAAGCTCAGAAACGTGGCGCAGTCGGCGGTTTCCCGAACGGTGCGCGAGCTCGAATTGCGCATGAAGGCGCCGCTGCTTGAGCGCTTTCCCTGGGGTGTCAGATTAACCGAGGAGGGAGAGGTTCTCGCGAGCCTGGCGCGCCTCGTCCGTGCGGAAGCCATTTCCGCCGAGCGCGAGTTTGATCGCATTGTTAAGGCCAGGTCGATGGTCGATTTGCTCATTGGAGCCAGCCCAGCGACGGCGGGGGCGTTTGTTCCAGGCGCAATCACCCGTTTCTTGAGCAACAGCGCCAGCTGCCGGGCCGTGGTACAGACGGGGCAGTTCGACGATCTCCTCCAAAGCCTTGTGAGGGGCGAGCTCGATATTATCGTCTCCCATCTCGGCAGCCCTATTCCGAACGAGATCTGCCAGCATCTATTGTATTATGATGACTTCGTGATTGTCAGCGGCGCGGCAAGTCGACTGGCGTGCGAGGCGTCGGTCGATACCGAAGCGTTGCTCAAAGCGTCCTGGGTGCTGCCGCCAAAAGGATCCGGGCGGTATGCTGATCTTTCTCGCGCTTTCGCCTCCCTTGAGATGCCGATACCGACGGCTAGGGCGGAGACCTTGTCGACCGAACTCATCCGTGGGCTCCTGCTAAGCCGCGGCGATTGGGTGACGCTTCTTCCTCGAGAAATCTTCGCGATGGAGCTCAATGCAGGGCAACTCGTCGTCCTCCGTGACGCTAGTGAGATCTGGCTCCGGCCGATAGGCGCGCTCACCCGCCGCGCGGTTACCAAAGCAACGGCTCACATTCCGCATTTCATTGAATGTTTGAATGAGGAGGTCACATCCCTTCAGGCGCACGGGAAGCCTGGCGCATTGGACGCCTCACCGGCGTCATAGAACAGCGATCCTATGCGCCCTCCTGTCGCCGGCCTGCGCCGCCTAGCTCGTGCGGTCTTGTCGCTCGCAGCGGTTGCGCCCGGCTAGGTCGCCGCTGCGAAGATGACAAGGCGCGGCGTCGAAAGGGCGGTCTTCGGTTCGGGTCTGGAACCGCCTGAACGGATAGCGAAAAAGCTTGGAGCGTAATCGAAAATTTGCGCTTGCCCCTCTCCGGGGAAATCCTACCGTCTGATCAACAAAAAGCGGCCCCATTCAACGCGCGCCCCTCTGTCTTAGCGCGAACCGTCCGCGGCGGATTCCTCGCCGCGGGCTTTTTTGGTTCTGCGATCGCTTGTGGGGCAGGGCCGTTGTTGCAAACCGGCGTCCATGCCGGCGCGTCGAGAGCAAACACAAGGTTTTCTGACGGGATCGCCGCGTTCCGGCAACCGGACGAAGCAAGCATGGAGCGAACGACATGAGCAAGCAAAACAACAAGGTCATCATCACCTGCGCGGTGACCGGTTCGGTCCACACGCCCACCATGTCGGACTTCCTGCCCATCACGCCCGACCAGATCGTCGAGCAGTCAATCGAAGCGGTGGAAGCCGGCGCCGCGATTTTGCACCTTCACGCCCGCGACCCGAATGACGGGCGGCCGACGCCCGACCCCAGTATATTCATGCAGTTTTTGCCGAGAATTAAGCAAGAGTGCGACGCTGTTTTGAATATTACGACGGGCGGCGGTATGAACATGTCGCTCGAACAACGGCTGGCGGCGCCACTCGCGATGTCGCCGGAAATGTGCTCACTCAACATGGGCACGATGAACTTCGCGCTATATCAGATGGCGGATAAGTATAAGACCTGGAAACACGACTGGGAAGAATCATTCATTCGGAATTCCGATGACTTTATCTTCAGAAATTCTTTCCGTGATATTGACCACATCTACCAGTTGTTGGGCGAAGGTCACGGCACCAAGTTCGAGCATGAATGCTACGATGTTGGGCATCTCTACAACCTTGCACATCTAGTCGATCGCGGCCTGTTCAAGCCGCCATACTTTCTGCAATTCATTTTCGGGATTCTGGGCGGCATTGGCGCTGACGCCGATAACCTGATCTTTATGAAGCGCACGGCTGATAGGCTATTCGGCGACGATTATGTTTGGTCCGTGCTCGGCGCTGGTCGGCATCAGATGTCGTTTTGCACTCAGGCCGCGATGCTCGGGGGCAATATGCGTGTCGGACTTGAGGACAACCTCTACATCGGCCGCGGTGAGCTCGCGAAGAGCAATGCCGACCAGGTGAGGAAGGTCCGAAGGATCATCGAAGAGCTTGGTTATTCCGTAGCAACGCCACGGGATGCGCGCGAGATGCTCGACCTTAAAGGGGCGGATCGCGTCAATTTCTAGAGCGCGTCTAGGAAGGGGTGAACCGGTTTTCGAAACGCTGCCTAATACGTGCCGGCTGTCGTTTTCTCCGCGAGTTCTTTGTTCAGCAGATGACTCGCCACCTCCTGCTTCCAGTCTTGGAGCGGCTTGAACTCGGCGAGCGTTTCGCATAGGCGCAGCGTTTCCGCGTAGATGACGTCATCCGGCTTTGAATAGTCGATCGGACTGGCGAAAGGTTGCGTGACGTACCAGGGCGTCTCGGTAAAGGCTTCAACTCTATTGCCTTCGGGGTCGTGGAAATAGACCGACCAAGAGGTTCCATGGGTCAAGGCCCGTATCTCGGTGACGGGCTCATTTTGCAAGGCGGCGTGCAGTTGTCTGATAGCGCCCAGGGAGGGCAACCGAAATGAGATTTGCTGCACCACCGAGTCTTTTCTCTCGCCTCTGCCACCCACCAGAACAAGCTGGTGATGGTGGTCAGGGTCGCCGCTCAGAAAAGCCACCCCTTCGTTCGGCGGCTTGACGCCGTCAGTGAGGATAAAGCCGAAAACGCGGGTGTAGAAATCAAGCATCTCTTCGAAGTTTTTGACGAAGATGCCTACATGTCCGAGTTGGACTGCCGGTTGCGAACTCATCCTCAACACCCTTTCCATACTTATATTAGTTGTTTTGTTCCAGCTGTGGCGCGGCCGGTCAGGCGTCCGCGAAACCGCCGACGGCGCGCAGCCCTGAACTGAGGTCGAGCGGGGCCCTTCATCCGATCGATGTGCCGGTCACAGCGCACGTCTTCCTGCCACGAAGCCGAAGTCGCGGTGGGTGGAGGCCCCGCCTGGCTCGTGCGAAAACCACTATGGAGAGGGCAAGGTAGCCTGGGAATGATAATTATCACGTGTCCATATGACTTAAGCTCATAAGCTCAGGTCGTTGGAAGCCATGTCAGCACCGGACGGCGACGATGCCTGTTGAGCGAGCAACAACCGCATCACTAAGCCGCTCCTCGCCGTTCGGCGGATGGGCGACTGCAAGATCAGGGAGCCTGCCTGTCGCAATTGTTGTTTCAGTTCATAGCGGAAATGAAAAAGTGGTTCTCTGCTCTTCGCCCGAGCGAAGCATCGACCCCGGGCCGCCAAAATGTTTTTGGTCTTCCTTACTCAGGTGATTAGATCAGTAAAAAGCAGCCGGCCCGTTCGGATCGGTGGAGCAATTGCACAAACCTTGGCGGCCCCGCGCACAACTCATCCACCGGGCTGCGCGGGCTCTATTTCCGGTGCGACTGAGGCGCGTTGAATAGACGTGGGCCTGCGGCTTGGTTCGGCAGATGGCCTGCCGCCGACTTTGGCCACGGCGATCATCACGCCGCCTAAGGCCAATAGTCCGCTGGTAAGGACCACCGGAAGGAAAATGTGGCCTGTCCGAGCGAGGATCAAGCCGATCAATGCGGGCAGCACAGCGCCGCTGGTATTGCCCAACATATTGATCACCGCGAACGCGTTGGGGCCCTGATGAGAGAAATCACGGGACGGCAGGGACCAGAACAGTCCAAGGGCGCCCCCCATGCCCAAGCCGGAAAGGCTAAGCAGCAGCAGCGCCGGCCAGCCGATGGGCGTCATGATCGTCGCCAAGAGCGCGACCGCCCCGAGGAGCGCCGCGCCGGCGAGGTGCCAGATCCGCTCCCCCGTAAGGTCGGAATGGCGACCGTTCAGGATCATTCCGGCCGCGACGCCGGCCCAGGGAGCGACGGTCAGCAATCCAATCAGCTGGGCGCTATGAATCCCCGAGCGGTGAAGCGTTTCGGGCAACCAGTACATCAGTCCGTAGGACCCGCCGGTGAACGTGAACCAGATCAGGGCGTATGTCCAAACGCGCCGCGACAGCATCCAATTCAACTGAGATCCAGAACGCGCGCCTTGTCGCGCATCAGCGTCTTCTTTCGCCAGAACGGCGGCGATCCACTGGCGCTGATTCTGTGTCAGCCAAGTTGCTTTATCGGGTTCGTCCTGGAACCAGGCGAACGCGAACAGCCCGAGCAGCAGCGGGGGGAGGCCCTCGACCAAGAACATCCAGCGCCAACCCGCAAGGCCCAGCGGATGAAACGAAAGGAGCGCCCCAGACAGCGGCCCGCCGATCATCATCGAAACGGGAACGGACAGCATGGTGAAGCCCATCGCTCGACCGCGATAGGCGCTGGGCAGCCATCGGCTTATGTAATAGGTCATTCCGGGCGCGAATCCGGCTTCGGCCATGCCGAGCAGCAGCCGGTTGAGATAGAAGCTTCCTTGGTCGTGGATCGCCACCCCCAGCGTGGCGATGATCCCCCAAAGCACCACAGTGCCGGTGATCCAGAGGCGTGCGCCGATGCGTTTCAGAAGCCAGACGCTCGGCAGCTGCAGAGCAAGGTAGCCCACGAAGAAAATCCCCACGCCAAAGCCGTAGACGGCGGGGTCAAAGCCAAGATCGGCGTTCATTTGCGGCGCCGCGAAACCGACATTGGCGCGATCTAACGAACTGAACACATACAACAGCGCCAAAGCCGGCAGTATGCGACGGGCGACGCGGGCGCAGACCTCAGGGCTGTGATCGATATCCGGATTCAAAGCGCCTCCTCCGTCGGTTATCTAATCTTGGGCGCCGAAGTGCGCGTGTCGGGGGAGCGGCGGCGGCCGGTGCGCCCCCTGTCACAAAATGGCGGGCGCTGATGACGGGCACCTTCCCCATCTAACGGTGCGCAGCCTAGGCCGGCCAATATAATAATTCGGTCATCTTAGCGAACCAGATCATGGCCCCGATCATGCAAGTCTGGCGGGGTCCAGAGACTGCGGACGAGCACGCAGCCTGGGATCATGAACTCTGACGTTGGTAAGCTTACATCTGCAAAGCATATGCCTCGCGAATTATTATGCTGTTTCAGATTGCCCGATGGCGCCAATGGTTTCCGCCAGGGAGCGACGGCGGCGATGTCTGGGACGCGTGCAAAACGCGCGGTCGATGCGGGCCAGATTCAAGAACGCAGCTTCATTTTAGGGGGCGGTCAGCTCATGACCGGGGGGAATCAGATTGAGGTTCTTGGCGTTTCAGCATGATGGAGCCGCCCGTCTAGGCGTCAGAATTGAGCACGAGGTCGTCGATCTCCAAGCCGTTGATTCGCGTCTGCCTGTCGGTGTGTCGGAGTTATTGGCGTTGGGGGACGCCGGTTTTGATGCAGTCCGCGCAGCCGTTGAACGATCGACGGCCAAGGCGCGCCTGCCCCTCTCGTCGATCACGCCGCAGCTACCGGTCCGCCAACCCGGAAAGGTGGTCTGTCTTGGGCTCAACTATGCCGCTCACATAGCCGAGGGACCAAGTTCGCGCCCGGACTATCCTGTGGTTTTCCTTCGCGCCCTTACGTCCTTGATTCCGGCCGAAGCGCCTCTTGTCCGCCCCCTGATCTCGGATCAGCTGGACTATGAGGGCGAGCTGGCGGTTGTGATCGGTCGGGCGGGTCGACATGTCCCTAAGGAGCGGGCGCTCTCGATTGTCGCGGGCTACAGCGTCTTCAACGACGGCTCCATCCGCGACTACCAGCGGCGAACGCCTCAGTGGACGGTCGGGAAGAACTTCGATGCGACCGGCGCCTTCGGCCCGGAGTTCGTCACCGCTGATGAGCTGCCCCCCGGCGCCAGCGGACTGAGGCTTCAGACCCGACTCAATGGTGAAGTCGTCCAAAACGCCGATACCGCGGACATGATCTTCAGTGTGGCCGAGACGATCGCGCTCCTTTCGCAGGTCATGACGTTCCTGCCCGGAGACGTACTCGTCATGGGCACGCCGTCCGGCGTGGGCGTGGCGCGGGTCGTCTGGAGACTTCTCAACGAGCCGCCGGCCTATCCAGAGACGATGAAGCCGTGGGAGCGCAACACCGCGCACATTGTTCACTTCCTGCTTTATGCCGCCATGGTGCTCATGCCCCTCAGCGGATGGGCGATCGTATCAGCGCATCCACCCTCCGGCTCGCCGGGCGCCGCCGCCATGCATGCGATGCAGGCTGCGCCGGCCGGGGCCAGCCCAGGGGCTCGGCCTGCGGGCGCCGCCATAGGGCCCCCGCCAGGTGCGCCGCCATCGATGAAGATCTGGAACGTGTTTCCGCTACCAACCATCGCCCCGATCGAAGCCATCGGGGAGCAGCCGGGCGGCGTGCGGCCGCAACACAAGCTGCACGAGGAATTTGTCAGTTGGCACACTGTGGGCGGCTTCCTCCTGCTCGGTCTGCTGCTCCTGCACGTGGCGGGCGCGCTGAAGCACCAGTTCATCGACAAGGAGGCCGAGTTTGCGCGGATGGGAATCGGCAGGGGCCGGCGCTGAACATCGATAAGCGGGCGCCAAATCCATTTTTCGGGAAAGGACCGGCTTGGGCTAGCGAAGCTGGGTCAGGTTTCCGAAGGAGCCGGGCGCTCCACCTCGCGCCTTGGGAAAACAGATGAGCCGATTGCCCCAACTCTCCCTGGAGACCCTCTCGGCGGAACAACGCCGGGTCTATGATGCGATTGCATCAGGCCCACGGGGCGTGGTCGCCGGGCCGATGCTGGCTTGGCTGAACTGTCCCAAGTTCGCTGAACGGGCGCAGGCGCTCGGACTCTATTGCCGGTTCGGCTCGAGCCTGCCGCCCCGGCTTTCCGAGCTCGCTATTCTGACTGTAGCGGTCCATTGGCGGGCCGCGTTCGAGTGGGAGGCGCACGCCCAGATCGCGCGCCAGGCGGGCCTGCCCGCGGAAGTGATGAGCGCATTGCAACGCGGTGAGACGCCTATCTTCACCGATCCCGGCGACGCCGTCGTCTATGGCTTCATCGTCGAGCTCCTGCGCGATCGGCGCATCGACGAGGCGACCTGGACCGCCGCGCTCGGGCAACTCCGCCTTGAAGGCGTGGTCGATCTGATCGGCGTCGTCGGCTACTACAGCTTGATTGCCATGACGCTGATCGGCTTCGAAATCCCACCCATGAGCGGAAGCGGCGCCTACATGAGTTTCGAGCAATAACCGCTAAAGCATTGATTCCCGATCATTCTCTTGGCGCATAGCGCGGAAGGCAACCAATATGCGAATGAAACCACTTTTCTTGGGACTAGCCGCCGCCGCGGCGATTGTCGGCGGACCTGCGCATGCCGCTGACGCCGCCGGGCAGGCCAATATTCAGATGGTGAAGCAATTCCTCGCGGATGTCCGCGTCGCGTCTGCGGGCCCCAATTCGACCGCCAACGTCCGGACCGTCGTAGAGCGGTATATGAGCCCAGACTATGTCCAGCACGCAGCCGGGTTCCCGCCGGGGCGCGAAGGCTATATCCAGGTGATGTCCAAGGGCCCTCCGCCCGGCATGCAGGTAGGTCCGTCGCCCGGCGCGAGTCCGCCCGCTCCGAAGGATCTCTATTTCTTCGCCGACGGCGACTTCGTGATCTGGGTCGCCCAAATTCCAAGCCCAAATCCTAGCGACGCGGCGGCGGCGGAGAAGCTGCACTTCAACATGTTCAAGATCGTCGACGGAAAGCTCAAAGAGCATTGGGACTCAGACTGAGCTTGGCCATCCTCTCACGCTTCATCTGGAGCTATGAGGATTGGATGCCGCGGTCGATTGCGCGTGAGAAGATGACGAGAGCAAGTCGCGTCGGAGAAGCCTGATGAGCGATCGATCGGTTATTCCCGACGATCTCGCCCGACGCATCGGCGCGACCATGCTGTCTCGTGAAGGAGCCGGCCTCGCCTGGGGTGTCGAATTGGAGACGGCGCGGGTGGGTTATGCGCGGGCGGCAATGACGGTCCGGGCCGACATGCTGAACGGCCATGGGACGGCGCACGGCGGGATGATCTTCGCCCTGGCAGACAGCGCCTTCGCCTACGCCTGTAATTCGCGCAACCAGGCCGCGGTCGCCCAGCACGCCTCGATCTCCTTCCTGACGCCCGCGCGGGAGGGCGAGCGGATGGTCGCCGAGGCGGTCGAGCGGGGCGTGGCGGGACGGTCGGGCGTCTATGAGGTGACGGTGCGCGTCGGCGAGCGCGTGGTGGCCGTGTTCCAGGGGCTGTCGCGGACGGTCGGCGGGACGGTGGTGGAGCTCTAAGCGAAACTTGGCCTTTCAGCGGATTAAATAGCTAAAAATCATGTATCGGCGCCGCATATTTGCGCTACCGACTTCGACCAATGTCGATCACGCTAAAGCGGTAAGCCATCATCCGTGAGGTGGTGGATTCGGGGCGGCGCAGCCGCCATCGACAGGGGAGGCGGCTTGAGGATTGCAAGTGGCGTAAGGCTCGGGCGTGTGGCCGCGACGGGGCTCGCCCTTGTCTTTGGGGGCGGCGCTCTGCCGTCGCCAGTCGAGGCGGCTGATCCCATCGGCCTTCAAGGCACGTGGAAGATCAGTGCGCCGCAGGTTTCCTTCAAGCCCGCGGACGGGCCCATCCCATTTACGCCCGCGGGGCGCACCCGTTACGAACAGAACAAGCTTGGCCTGACTAAGGGCGATTTCGCCTACGACACTGCCACGTCCAGTTGCGCATCGCCGGGGCTACCACGCCTGATGCTGACGCCGGACCGTTTCCGTATCTGGCAGCGGCCTGGCTATGTCCTGTTCCAATTCGAATGGAACAGGCTGTTTCGCGAGATCGACATGGGCGGTTTGATGCAGCCGCAGCTCAGGGTCGCTCAGGGCCTGCCGGACGAAGGCGAAAATAACGATGCTCTGGTCGGCAGAGCCGCGCCGATCGCCCACGGGCATTGGGAGGGTCGCACCTTGGTGCTCACGACGGACGGCTTCAACGACAAGACGCTCGTCGACAATCTTTTGCCGCATGGCTACGGCATGAAGACGATTGAGCGCATTCGCCTTCGAAGCCCAGATGTTTTGGAAGACAGCATCACGGTCGCGGACCCCGAATATTTCACGCGACCGTGGCGAACGGTGGTGACGTACAGGCGCCAAAAGGACACTGAATTTCCCGAGAACGTCTGCCTTCTCGCGCTTTTCGCCTCGCGCACGGCCGCGCAGCCGCCGCCGACGCCTCTCGCCAAGCTCGAAGCCAAGCAACCGTAGGTCATCCAACTTGAAAAAAAGAGCGATGAATCTGCGAATAGGATGCGTACTTTTTGCCGCGGCTCTGACCGTCTGTGGCTCGGCCGCTTTCGCGCAAAGACCAGGTGGACCTCCGCCTGGCGGACCGCCGCCAGATGGCGCGCCGGTTGGCAACGAGGATAATCCGGACGTCTCGAACAAGCCGCCCATGCCGCCGCCGCTCGCCGCTGGTGCGCCGCAGCCCTCGGCCAACCCGCGCGACTTCAACGGCGCTTGGTTCCATGACACCGGCGGTGTCCTGCTGTCGCAGATGAAGAGCGACATGTTCGGCGATCCGATCCCGTTCACGGCGATCGGCAAAAAGGTGGCGGAACGCCGCTTCATAGGCTTCACCAAAGGGCCGCCCTACATCAACGCCTCGACACACTGCCTCCCTCCCGGAGCGCCGGGGCAGCTCGAGCTGACCTTTCCGTTTCTGATCTTCCAGGCCAAGGACCGACTGGACTTCGTGTTCGAGGAATACCACGGCCTGTGGGAGATCATGATGGACCCGGCGCGGGCCGGGCCGCCGGGATATATGGGCCGTTCGGTCGGCCACTGGGAGGGCAACACCCTGGTGGTCCAAATCTCCGGGTTGAAGGAGGGGCTTTGGATCGAACCTCTGGGCACGCCGATCTCCAAGGACGGCAAGCTTACGATGCGCATCCGAAAGGTGAAGAGCGACCATTGGTACCTGGAGGTGCAAAACACGGTCGACGATCCGAGGTACTACACGCGTCCCTGGTCTTGGATGAAGGCCTATGCGTGGCGGCCGGACATGACGCTGATGCATGAATATGACTGCGAACTACAGGTTGGCGACCCCAGCGTGAACGCAGACGCCGGTGTCATTCCTGAACCCAACGACTAGGTTCAGGGCCTATTAAATTGCTTGCGGAGGCAGTGATGAGAGACAGAAAAGTCAGGCTGATCGGCGGAGGGGCGACGCTCGTTTGGGCCGCGACGCTTTTCGCCACGCCCGTCTTGGCGCATCACTCCCTCGCCGCTTACGACGTGACCAAGGTCGGGAGCGCTTCGGGCACGATCAAGGAGTTTCGCTGGGGTGCGCCGCATTCCTCGCTGGTGCTTGCCTATATCGACAAGGACGGCAAGCCTGCGGACATGGAGATCGCCAGCGGCAGCCCGCTCATGTTCGTGAATCGAGGCTTCAAGCCGCGCGATTTTCATATCGGCGACAAGATATCGATCACCTATCACCCTAACGTCAACAGGGCCCCAGGCGGAGCGCTCATGACGCTCACATTGCCCGATGGCCGCGTCTTCTCAGATACTGAAGGAGCCCCGGCTGCGGGCGGCGCTCCTGCGGCCGGCAAATGAGGGGGATCGAAGTGACCGACCTAGATTTGCGCAAAGGACTTGGCGGGGCCGTCTTAGGGCTGTTTCTGTGGATGGGGGCCTCTGCGGGGACCCCGGCCTGGGCAGCGCCTGACCTTCAAGGTGTGTGGAAGATCGCTCGGCCGACGCAGAGCTTGACGCCGGTGCATGGGCCCATCCCCTTCACGGATGAGGGGCGCAAGCGCTACGAGCGGAACAAGCAGATGCAAGCCAAGCAAGACTTTGATGGCTACGACATCACGCTGTCGCGCTGTTCCAACCCTGGCGTGCCGCGCCTGATGCTGACGCCTGAGCGCTTCAAGTTGCGCGAGCAATTCGGCGTTTACACCTTCGATTTCGAGTGGAACCGGGCGCTGCGCCAGATCGATGCGAGCAAGCTGCCCGAAAGGCCCGATCCGATGGGGCAGAAATATGTTCCAACTGTGACAGGAACCTCAAAGGGGCATTGGATCGGCGATACGTTGGTCGCGGTTACCGACAACCTCTCCGAGCGCACGCTGCTTGATGATCTAGTCCCCCACACCGGCGATATGAAAGTGACCGAACATATCCGGCTGCTCGATCACGCCACGCTACAAGACCGTATCACCATCGAAGATCCCGCCTATTTCACCCGGCCTTGGGATGCAGTGATCACTTACAAGCGTCAGCCTGACGTTGTGTTCGCGGAAGATGTCTGCATGGACCGGCACGATGCTCACCAGCCGGCCTTTCCCAAGTCCTAGCCAAGATTCTTCAATCCGAGGTACATGCCATGCGCGTCCAGCGCGCTTTAGAGCGAAGATCCAAAGCCGTTGTAATGTCGGCAGCCGCAGCCATCTGCTTGGCAGTGGCCACCGCCGGCGAGGCTAGCGCCCAAGCGCCGCGGCCTCCCCCGCCTGCAAGCGGCGCGCCTTCAGCCGGGCAAGGTCCCACCGGGTTCGGCACTGGGGGGCCTGTGCTATTTCCCAAGCCCGAGCCGAGCCCCGCCGAGAAACTGGTCGCAGCGCTGCCGCCGCCTTGGCCAGGAAGCATGCCGCCGATAACGCCGCTGCCGGCCGATGCGCCAATGCCTTCGTCCAATCCGCGGGATCTTCGGGGGACTTGGGTCCATAACCAGCCCATCGAGTTTCGCATCCAGCAAGACATGTACGGCAAGCCGGTGCCCTACAATATGGCCGGCGCCCAAGTCTTGGCCCGGCGTGTGAATTCGACCGCCAAGGGCAAGCCCTACACCAACGCCTCCGCTACCTGCCGCCCAGCGGGCCCTCAATGGCAGATCGACACCAACTTTCCGTTTCAGATCTTCCAGTCAAAAGGGTGGTTTGAGTTCCTGTTCGAGGAATATCACGGTCGCTGGCAAATCCTGTTTGATCCTTCCGCTGCGCCTCATCTGAACGAGAAGCGCTATATGGGCCGCTCGATCGGTCATTGGAAGGGCGACACGCTCGTCGTGGAGACAAAGGACTTCCGTCAGGCTATCTGGCTCGACCTCGATGGCACACCCTTGTCGGCCAATGGCAAAATCGTTCAGCGTATTCAGAAGATCGATAACGGCGATTACAACCCGTATCTCGAAATCATCACAACCTTCTTCGATTCAACCTACTACGTCAGGCCCTGGTCAGTCGTGCGCACCTTTGGGTGGCAGCCAGAACTGACAAATTTCCTAGAATACAATTGCGAAGAACAGGTGGGAGACCCGAACACGCGCTCCGAAGCCGGCCTAATCCGCGATCCGGAGTAAATCGGCGCGCCGGAACTAACGAATTTCTCCAAATACAATAGCGAGAAGCAGACATGAGCGAAATACGCAAACCGGACGGAAACTGGCGGATGGCGGTGGCGGCCGCGATGCTGCTTGCGATGACGGGCTTGTCGGCGCAAGCGCATCATTCCGCGTCGATGTTCGATGGCACGAAACGTATTATTTTCACGGGCACAGTACAAAAGTGGGTGTGGGCCAACCCTCACTCCTGGCTTTATCTTCGCATCAGTAGGAAGGATCGCCCAGAGGAAGTCTGGGGTTTCGAGAGCGGCGGCACGAGCATGCTGATCCGAGCGGGCTGGAACGCGGCCGACATTCAGATTGGCGACAAGGTCATAGTCACTGCCGAGCCGGAGCGGACCGGCCAGCATCTCGGACTCATGGAGCAAGTTCAGCTGCCAAATGGGCGCGTGCTGGCAGGCGGCGGTCCGCCGCCTGGCGGCCTTCCGGGGGGGCCTGGTCCCGCCGCGCCCGTGCCTTACGAATAATCAAAGGTGCGACGAACATCCGCCAATGCCGTGAGGGATAGCGAAAAAGGTGGGAGCCCAATCGAAAATTTGCGGTTGTGCCTCTCCTCGCATTAGCGCAGGCGCTTTAGTTCCTGTGTGAAAGGAAATGCGAGAAAGAAAAAAATTCAATAAGTCTAGAGGAGGATTGCTATGGTTCGCTGCATTACATCCAGAGAGACTTTGATCCAAAAATTAGTGGTCGGCGCGATGGTTGGCCTCGCCGCAGGGCTCAGCGTGGCGGTGCAAGCTGCCTCCGCTGCCGATTCCACGCGGGAAAGTTGCTCGCGGCAAGAAGAGGCCGCCAATAAGAAGATCGTGATGAAGGCTCTGACGTCGCCGCAAGACTATGCCAACTTGAGTCATCCGGATTATATCCAGCATGAGCCGGCCGCCTCGCGGTTCTCGCAGATCAATCATCTGCATGGCAAGCAATCCATGGATAAGCTGATTGAAGTCATGGGCAAATTGGGCGCCAGCGGTCCGCCTCCAACCTTCTTGGCTAAGCGCACGCTTATGGTCGCCGAATGCGATTTGGTCATGGCTTTGCGTCAGGTCGAGGAGCCGGATCCGCAGAATCCAGGCAAAACCTATACCGCTTTCGGGTTCGAAATGTTTCGAATCAAGGACGGGAAACTTTATGAGCATTGGGACGACGACCGGATCAGCAATCCCCCACAAGCATATCTGACGGCGCCGATAAAGGATCTGAAGCTCGCTCACTGACACGAAGCCAGGTCGGTCAGATCTTCTCAGCCTTACCAATGAGCAATTGCGCGATCGATCACCTGTCCGCGCCGCAATGGAGACCTATCCATGTGTGATGAATTCATCCACCCCGGCCTCGTGGAGGACCCGAGGGTTTCGCGCCGGACCTTCGGCCTGATCGCCGGAGCGGCCGCGATGAGCGCCGCCGGCGGCGCGCTGGCCAAGACTGCTGTCGTCGAGCGGGACGTCGAGGTGAAGACGCCGGACGGGTCTTGCGATGCGGTCCTTTTCTGTCCGGACAAGCCAGGCAAGTGGCCGGCGGTGTTGATCTGGACGGACATCTTGGGCTTGCGTCCGGTGTTCCGCGATATGGGCCACAAGCTCGCCGCCCAAGGCTACGTCGTGCTCGCGCCCAATCCCTTCTACCGATCCAAGCACGCGCCTTTGTTTGAGGGGCCGGTTGACTTCGACAAAGCCGATCAGTCTCAGCGCAATTTGCTGTTTGGTCTGGCGGGCACGCTCACGCCGCAGGCCGTGACCGCCGACAGCAAAGCCTACCTCGCCTTTCTCGACGCCCAACCTCAGACCGACACGTCGAAGAAGGCGGGCGTCCAGGGCTATTGCTTGGGCGGGCTCTTTAGCATCCGCACCGCCGCAGCGGCGCCGAACCGGATCGCCGCCGTGGCGATGTTCCATGCCGGCAACACCATCGCGACTGACAAGCCCGACAGCCCCCATCTGCTGATCCCGCAGACCCGCGCCGCCTATTTGATCGGCCAAGCCCAGAATGACGACGCCCAGCAGCCTCAGATCAAGGAAACGCTGAAAGCCGCTTTCGCCGCCGCCGGCCGGCCGGCGACCGTGGAGGTCTATCCGGCGAACCACGGCTGGTGCGTCAAGGGCAACGGCACCTATGATGAGCCCTCGGCCGAGCGCGCCTGGACCGAGCTTTTCAAGCTCTATGAGACAACCCTGCTCTAGCCCCAAGAACCAGGCACGACAGACGCTGGGTTCAAGGCCCCAACCTCTGCGCGGCCTCTTCCAAGCGCTCCAGCATGGCCATCAACTGGGCGACCTCAGCCTTGTCGAAGTCGACCAGAACGGCATCCTCCAGAGCCAACGCCTTGGGCGCGACCTGGCGGTACAGGTCACGGCCCTGCTCGGTCAATGACAAGAGATGCGAGCGCTTGTCCGCCGCATTGGGCGTGCGAAGGGCAAGTTTGCGCTCGACCAGGCCGGCCGCGGCCCGGCTAACGGTGACCTTGTCCATGCGTGTCGCGAGGCTCAGTTCCAACTGGGTGATTCCCTCGCTTTCCGCCAGGACCGCGAGCAGCCGCCATTCGGGAATGTTCAGGCCAAACATAGTCCGATAGGCGCGGGCGATGATGTCGCTCACCATGTTGGTGGCGATCGACAACCGATAGGGCAGGAAACCGTCCAGCCGCAGCGTGCGCGGTTTTGTCATGGGGCCTCACGTCTTTTCCGCTCCGACGGAACAATGAGGCATGGCCGCCCAACCTCGTCCAGAGCGGAGAGACAGGTTTCATTTGACACTAGATTTCGGGGCGATCTAGTAACAAATGAAACTACAATGTGGTGGCCTGGCGGCTCGGCTGATCGGGAGGGCGATATGACTGTGCTCGAAAGATTGAACCTGGGGGGCGATCAAACCGCGGTGCGGCCGCCCCATACCGGCTTCGGCGGCTATTTCGAGAGCGAGGCGGTTGCCGGCTCCCTGCCCATCGGTCGCAACTCGCCGCAGAAGACCCCTTTCGGCCTTTATGCCGAGCAGCTGTCCGGAACGGCCTTCACGGCGCCCCGCGCGGACAATCGCCGCTCCTGGCTCTACCGGCTGCAGCCCAGCGCCGCCCACCGCCCGTTCCAACCCTATGCGAATGCGCCGCTGCTGCGATCGGGCCCCTTTGACGAGGTTCCGCCCACGCCCAATCGCCTGCGCTGGGACCCGCTTCCGGCACCGGCCGAGCCCGTCGACTTCGTGGACGGCCTGATCAGCTACGGCGGCAACGGTGATGTCGCCGCCCAGGCCGGAATCGGAATTCATGCCTATGCCGCCACGCGCTCGATGAAGGATCGGGTGTTCTTCTCGGCCGACGGCGAAATGCTGATCGTGCCCCAGCAAGGCGGGCTGGTGATCCGCACCGAACTGGGCGTGCTCGCCATCGAGCCGCTGCAAATCGCGGTGATCCCGCGCGGCGTACGCTTCGCCGTTCGGCTGTCGGGCGCCTTCGCCCGCGGCTATGTGTGCGAGAACTACGGCGCGCCCTTCCGTCTGCCAGAGCTCGGGCCGATCGGCGCCAATGGCCTGGCGAATCCGCGCGACTTCGTGATTCCCCAGGCCTGGTTCGAGGACCGCGCCGTGTCCACCGAGTTGGTGCAGAAGTTCCAGGGGCGTCTTTGGACCACCTCCCTCGATCACTCGCCGCTGGACGTGGTCGCCTGGCACGGCAACCTCGCGCCTTACGCCTATGACCTGAGGCGCTTCAACGTGATCAACACCGTCAGCTATGACCACCCGGACCCGTCGATCTTCACGGTCCTGACCTCGCCCTCCGAGCAGCCCGGCGTGGCCAATTGCGACTTTGTGATTTTTCCGCCGCGCTGGATGGTGGCTGAGGACACCTTCCGTCCGCCCTGGTTCCACCGTAACGTCATGAGCGAGTTCATGGGCTTGATCCACGGCGTATATGACGCCAAGGAAGGCGACGGTTTCGCTCCCGGCGGAGCTTCTCTGCACAACCCGATGAGCGGGCACGGGCCCGATGCAGCGGCCTACCGCAACGCGGTGGCGGCGGAGTTGAAGCCGCATCGGATCAAGGACACCATGGCCTTTATGTTCGAAAGCCGCTGGGTGATCCGGCCCACCCTCTGGGCAGTGCAGACGCCGCTGGCCCAGTCGGACTACGACGCGGTCTGGCAGGGCTTCCCCAAGGCCGAGTTGCCGCGATGAATATGGTCCTCGACGAGAGCCACGATCCGCGCCTGACAAGCTGGGTGGAGACGGCGCAGGGCCATGCCGACTTCCCCATCCAGAACCTGCCCCTGGGGGTGTTCTCGCCGTCCGGCGGCGCACCGCGCATTGGCGTCGCCATCGGCGACATGATCCTGGACCTGAAGGCGGCGGCCGAGGCCGGTCTGCTGCCCGAATGGGCGGCGATGATTGCCCGCGAACCCCTGCTCAACAGCCTCCTTGGCCAGCCCGCGCAGCGTCGGATCGAGTTACGACGCACCCTGTCGCTGCTCCTCAGCCGGGAGGAGGGCAGGGCGCAGGCCGAGCCGCTTCTGCATGAGGCAGCGATGTGCGAGATGCGCCTGCCGGCGGCCATCGGCGACTATACGGATTTTTATGTCGGCATTCGCCACGCCGAGAACATCGGCCGCCTGTTCAGGCCCGATAACCCGCTGTTGCCCAACTACAAGTATGTGCCGATCGGCTATCACGGACGGGCGTCCTCCATCCGCGTATCGGGCGCTCCGGTGGTCCGCCCCAAGGGGCAGACCAAGGCGCCCGACGCCACCGCGCCGCAGTTCGGCCCCTGCCGGCGGCTGGATTACGAGCTTGAGCTCGGCGTCTGGATCGGGGCGGGCAACGCGCTCGGCCGGTCGATCCCGATCGGCGAGGCCCATCGGTCCGTGGCCGGCCTATGCCTGCTCAACGACTGGTCGGCGCGGGACGTGCAGGCCTGGGAATACCAGCCTCTCGGCCCGTTCTTGTCGAAGAACTTCCAAACCACCATCACGCCCTGGATCGTGACCATCGAGGCCCTGGCGCCCTATCGCGTGGCCCAGCGGCCGCGGCCCGAGGGTGATCCGCAACCCTTGCCTTATCTTTGGGACGCGGCGGATCAGGCCGGCGGCGCCTTTTCGATCGTTCTGGAGGCGGCTTTGAGCACGGAGGCTATGCGAAAGGCCGGCGCGGCTCCATTCCGGCTCAGCCGGGGAACGGCGCAGAACATGTACTGGACTGTGGCCCAGATGGTGGCCCACCACGCTTCGGGCGGCTGCAACCTCAATCCGGCAGATCTGCTGGGCACAGGCACGATCTCGGGGGATGACCGGAGCGCCTTGGGCAGCCTGCTGGAGATCAGCCGAGGCGGGACCGAGCCTGTGACTCTGCCCACCGGCGAGACCCGGTGTTTTCTCGAGGACGGCGACGAGGTGATCTTCGCCGCCCGGGCCGAAGCCGAGGGACGGACGAGCATCGGCTTCGGCCAATGCCGCGGCATCGTCCTGCCCGCGGAGGGTTAGGTCGTGCTGCGTCTTCACGGCTACTGGAGATCGACTGCCGCCTATCGGGTGCGCATCGCACTGAACCTCAAAGGCCTGGCCTACGAACAGACGACACACGACCTGAGGGTTGGCGAGCAGCATGCGCCGGCCTATCACGCGCTGGCGCCCCACGATCTGGTGCCAGCGCTGGAAACGGGCGACGGCGTTCTTATCGAAAGCCCGTCAATCCTGGAATGGATCGAAGAGTTCCAGCCGTTCCCGCCGCTACTGCCGGCCAACCGGGCGGACAGAGCGCGGGTGAGGGCCATGGCCGCCCTGATCGCCTGCGATATTCACCCGCTGAACAACCTGCGGGTGGTGCAAGCCTTGCGCGCAGATTTCGGCGCGGATCAGGTGGCGATCAACGCCTGGACGGCGCGCTGGATCGGCCAGGGCTTCCTCGCCCTGGAGCGCTTGATCGCCGAACATGGCGCAGGGTACGCCTTCGGCGACCAGCCGACCCTGGCCGACTGCTGCCTCACGCCTCAGGTCTATTCGGCTGAGCGGTTTAAGGTCGATCTTGAGCCGTTTCCCGCCATCCGCGCCGCCGTGGCCAAGGCCAGCGCCCTGCCGGCGTTTCAGGCCGCCGCACCGGATCGGCAGCCCGATGTGCCCGCCCCCGGCGCACACTAGCCCGGCTGCCCTCCGGCGATTTCGATGGCCTCCTTGATCGCCTCGCGGTCACCGACATGATTGACCAGAAGCAATATGAGGCGGGCGTTGATCTTGTGGCTCTCGGCTTCGCTGCGAGCAAGGTGAAGATCGATCAGCCATTGGTAGACGTCGTCGGGGGTTTCGATGTTCGGCTTGGTGATGAGATGGCTCATGCGTTCAGCCCTTTCGCCCGCTGAAGGGCGGCGGCGACGGCGCCCGGCGTCGGCTTGCGCCAGCGCGCCGCGACATATTGGTCAGGACGGATCAGGTAGGCTGCGCCTGGCGTCAGGTTCCAACGGTCGAGAAGCAGATTCGGCCGGGGCTCGACGGCGGCTAGGTCGAGCAGTGCGACCCCCGCAGGCGTGGGTCCCGTCCAGCCGTTCACCAGCAGGATGAACCCGTCTCCCAACTGCTCCTGCAACCATCCGTCGCCGAGCGGCGCGTCGACCGGCGGCGCGCCAGGAGGCGGGCCGCTCCAGGCCTGGCCGGGCTCGTCGGGCGTATTGAGCATGCTGTGCGGGTAGCTGACCGCCGTCGAGAGGCGCCCCGAGTTCACGAAAGGGCGGGCGAACAGGCAGTCGCGCGCCAGTTCCAGCACAGCGTCGCGGAACGCCCGGCTCACTGCGGTCTTCGGCGTCATGAAATCGGTGGAACGGGTAGAGTTGAGAATGTTCTCATCCGCGGTGGTCACCGCTTCGTCATTATAGGTCTCTAGCAGTGCTTCGGGCGCCTCGCCCGATAGCACTAGGTCAAGTTTCCAGCCGAGGTTGTCCACGTCGGCGATGCCGCCATTGCAGCCGCGCGCGCCGAACGGTGAAACCAGATGGGCGCTGTCGCCGGCGAAGATCACTCGCCCATGCACGAAGCGCGCCATGCGTCGGCACTGGAAGGTGTAGACGCTGTACCATTCCGGCGTGAACTCGACCCCTTCGCCCAGCAGGCCGCGCACATAGGGCTCGACGTTTTCCGGACGAACGCAGGCGTCGCGGTCGATGTCCCAGCCCAGCTGGAAGTCGATCCGCCAGACGCCGTCGGGCTGTTTGTGCATCAACGCCGACTGACCGGGGTTGAACGGCGGATCGAACCAGAACCAGCGCTCGGCGCGTCGAGGCGACGCCTTCATTCTGACATCGGCGATCAGGAAGTTGTCCTCGAAGATCCGCCCCTCGAAGTCGAGCCCGAGCATGCAGCGTACTGGCGAATGGGAGCCGTCGCAGGCAATGACCCAGTCGGCGTCGATCTCGTAGGGGATTGCGCCGGCGACGACGGTCAGGCGCACGCCGTCGGTCGACGGCGCCACATCAGTCACCTCGTGCCCCCAGCGCAGGTCGACATTGTCGCTCAAGGCCAGGGCGTCGACCAGAATCTCCTCGACGTAGTACTGTTGGATGTTGATGAAGGCCGGCGTCTTCTGATCCTTCACCGGCAGCAGGTCGAATTCGTAGACCGGCTCATTTCCAGCGCCCCAGAACACCTTTCCCAGCTCCCAGGTCACACTTCGGTCGAGCATGGTCTGGCCGATCCCCATCTTGTCCCAGATGTCCAGGGTACGCTTGGAGAAGCAGATCGCCTTCGAGCCGATGGGGATGTAGTCGAGCCGGTTTAAGACGGTCACCGATCGGCCGCGCCGCGCTAGGTCGAGAGCCATGGTCAGGCCAACGGGCCCGCCGCCGACAATGACGGTGGAACGTTGCTCGCGGGAGGTCGTGGGCGCGGGCAGCGCCGTCATCTGGCGCCAAACCCGAGCGGAATTGCTGGTCGGGGTCATTGCGTCGAGTTCAGCCCAGCTTCGCCCACACCTCGCGGTCGCGCTCCATCGTCCAGATGCGCGGCCAATCGATGCCGTCAAACTCGTCCCACAACCGCTGAACGTTGAACGGCAGGCAGTGTTCGAAGATCGGCCAGCGCCCGAACTTCGGCGACAGGGCGGCGTGGGTCGCTTCGAAGGCGGCCTTCAAACCACGCCCCGCACGATGGGCCTCGCCGACGTGCTGCACCATGGCGTTAAGAAACTCGCGGGTTTGCTCGACGGCGGCGCGACAGGCCTCGGGGCCCTTGGCGACCGGGCCGCGGCCGCCGATCAAATTCTCCGCGTCAAAGGCGAGCACCCGGTCCAGAGTGTCGGTCGACCAATCCATGTGGAATGCGTCGCCGGTGTAGAGCGCCGCTTGGGCTTCGACGAGGTCGCCAGCGAACAGCGTGCGGCTCTTCTCATGCCAAGCGACGATGTCGCCGGCTGTATGTCCCCGGCCGCAGAACTGCAGGTCGATGCGCCCGCGATCGCCGCCCAGCTCGATCCGCATATGATCTTCGAAGGTGAGGTCCGGCCATGTCAGGCCGGGAATGCCTTCCGGCTCCTTGAACAGGCGCGGCATCCGCCCGAACTCGCTGTCCCAATCCTGCTGACCGCGCTCGACGATGAGTTCGCGGGTGGCGGTGCTGGCGATTATGGATTCTGCGTCGTAGGCGCTAGCGCCTAGCACCCGGACGGCATGATAATGGGTTAGGACGAGGTAGCGGACAGGCTTGTCCGTGTGCTCACGCAACTTCGCGAGCCAGTCACGCGCCGCCGCAGGCGTCGCGCGCGCCTCGAAACAGACCAGAAAGTCCTCCCCCTCGATAGCGCCCACATTTGGATCGCCTTGGGCGGTGAGGGCGTAGACCCCATCAGCGAGGACTTCGAGTGTCTCGACCTTCTCTGTAAGGTCGGCGGACGAGGCGAAAGGCTTGGCCAATTATGTCTCCCTGCGGTGCGCGGGGTTCGCCAGCGCTCTATCATCGTTATGCAAATCATGGCGTCGGATACAGCTGGCGTCTGTCCATCGACCTATGGACAAGTGTGCTGCTGCTCATGTTTCGCGTGCTAGAATGATGGCCAAGACCATCCGTTTCGGAGGCACTGGCCATGGCGTCGACGCCCGTACTGCTGATTGACCCGGCGCTCGGCTGTTCGATGATCGAAGCGGCTGACGCTCCCGCCTTCGGCGCGCTGCTTCTGCAGGCCGCCCAGGGCGTGGGCGCCGTCGACGAGGTGTTCGCCTTCCGGCTCGTTGATGGCGCTCAACCGGAGACCATGGCCTTGTGCAGCGAGGTGGCCGAAGCGGACGCGCGCGTTCGGCTTTATACGCGCCGATTTCACCGGTTCGATCCAGCGTCCTGTGCTCGCCAAGCCGTGCCGGCTGGGTCGGGCTTTGCGCGCACGGTCAGGGCCGGTGAGATCGAGCAGCTTGATTATCGAAACCTGTGTTTCGAACGGCCGCGCTTTGCCAGCAAGCTGTGCTTCGGCTGGCGGCAGCCGGGCCAGTGGCTGGCTGTGAACTTTTATCGTCAGCGCGCAGATGATCGGTGCGAAACCAGCCCGCTCGGCGCCTTGGCCAATATTGCTCTGACCGCCATGGCGCGGCGCGCCGGCCCCTCAGGATCGCTGGTCGTCAGGTTGGAGCGGAAGTTGATGCGGGTCTTTCCCCAGCTGACCAGGCGCGAACGCGAGGTCTGCGCCCGAACCCTAGCCGGAGCCACCTCCCAGTCAATCGCCGCGGAGCTGGGCATCGCGGCGGCCACCGTTCTCACCTATCGGCAGCGCGCCTACGAGCGCCTGGAGATCAGCCAGGCCAGCGCCCTGCTCGACCGGCTTGTCGACTGAGTTCCAGGGCTGTCGGCCCATCGGCGGAAGGTCAGTCCGCGATCCAAGCGGTTTGGCGAGAAAAAACTGAACGCCCGTAACGGGTTCGAGGCGCGCGCCCAGTAGCGCTCGTCGCCGCCGGCGGTCTTCGCCGCCTCGGCTGCGCCCCTCTTCGGCTCTTGTCCCGAGTCTATCCGGATAGCGAAAAAGCTGGGGGCCTAATCGAAAATTTGCGCTTGCTCCAATCTCCGGGGAAACTTACCGTCCAATCAGCAGAAGAAAACAAAGAACAGTGGGGGATAATATCGGTCGTTCAAGTTCGCGAAACACGTGATCTGATCGCAATCGAGTTACTGCCGTCTAACGGCTTAGTTTAACATCGCATCCGCCCCAATATTTATGCCGCGTGCGTGAATAGATAGTCTACCATAGGTGGCGCATTGAAAGCAAAAGACCTGAGCATCATGAAGGCATTGCCGCCAATTGGCCGTCCAGCCCGCGTTCTTTACGCGACAGCTGCTATATCTATTTGCAGCATGGTTTTTGCCGAGCACGCTCTGGCACACCATTCTTACGCCGCTTACGATCAGAACCACGTCAACTCTGTCGAGGGCACCCTGAAGGACTTTGACTGGAGTGCTCCGCATTCATCGGTGACAGTTGTTTATGTCGATAAATCTGGTGGTGCTCAGACCGTTTCGGCCACGACGGGGGCTCCAAACACGATCGTTCGGCAGGGCTTCAAGATTTCCGACTTCAAAGCCGGAATGAAGGTCGAATTGAAGTGGTACCCCAATATCAATGGCGCGCCTGGCGGCGAATTGGCCTTGCTGAAATTGCCCGATAACAGGGTGCTGCGCGGGCATGGTTTCGAGGATTTCGGCGCTAATAATTCGCCCAAGGCCGATCCGGCTAAGGCCAAATAGGACGCCTCGCATGCGAAAAAGCAGTGTCCATTGGCGTGCGCTTATGCTCGCAACCGTCGTCGTGTGGTCGGCCAATTGTGCAGCGTTCGCGCAACCGGGACCTGGGGCCGGGGCGGCGAAGGGGCCAGCCCAAGGAACGCCGGCGGGCGACAAGCCGGACAATCTGGGTACGCCGGATCAGGCCGTCGAATACCATGACCCCAAGACCGGCAACATCACGGCAGGTCCGCCTATCGAAGCCTTCTTGAAGCAGCAGTTGACGCCTCTACCGCCCGAGGCGCCGAAGCCGTCGGCGGATCCGCGTGACTTTCAAGGCGTGTGGCTTCACGACCAAGTGGGGGTGATGCGGATCAATTTCGATGACGAGCAGCAACTCGTCCCGTTCACCAAAGACGGCCGTCGCATCGCCGATCGGCGCCTTAAGGCCGGCTACAGCCGCACACCCTATGTCAATGCGTCGCTGCAATGCTTGCCGCCGGGCCAGCCATGGGAGCTCGAACTAAACTTTCCGTTTCGGGTCTTTCAAACGGATAAGTACCTAGTCTTCGCGTTCGAAGAATACCACACCATCTGGAACATCCAGATGAGCGACCGCCATAAACCTGATCAACCCGCGCAATACATGGGCGATTCCATCGCCCATTGGGACGGGAATACGCTCGTCGTCGATACGGTCAACTATAAGGCGGGGATTTGGATCGACCCGCAGGGAACGCCTATGTCCGCCAAAGGTCATTTGATCCAACGGATCAAAAGGACCGACGAAGGCGGCCCCCACCTCGAAATCACAACCATTGTCGACGACAAGACTCTCTACTCGAAGCCTTGGTCGTTCACGCGAACCTTTGCTTGGCGGCCCGATCGTGCGGAATTCGCCGAATTCAATTGCGAGCGCCAGGCCACCGCCCCAGACGGAATCAGCCGTTACGGCGCGGTGCCTGAACCGCTCGACGATCAATAGCGGGCAATGATTTCATGATCGCCATCAAGTCATTGATCCCTACCGGCCGCGGCCTGGTTCACGCATGGGCGGCGATCATGTTGGCCGGCGCGATGTTCGCGAGCGGCTCCGCCGCCGCCGCCGACCTCGCGGGCGTGTGGCGACTGGCCTCGCCACAAGTGGCTTTGAAACCTGCGGATGGCCAAGCCATCCCGTTCACCGCGGAGGGGCGGCGTCTCTATGAGGAGAACCGCAAGGCGGCCGCCTCGGGCGACTTCAGCTTCGATTTGACCGAAACCCGGTGCTCTTCGCCAGGGCTGCCGCGGGTGATGCTAACGCCCACGGCCATGAAAGTTTTTCAAGACACACGAATGGTTTCTATTTTGTTCCAGTGGAACCATCTCATGCGGCAGATTGATCTGCAGTCATCCGTCGGACAGGATTCGGACACGCCGACAATAATGGGCGCAGGTGCTGGTCATTGGAACGGTGACACACTGGTTGTGGAGTCCACCAACTTCCTGCCGCAGAAGCTGCTCGACAATCTGATCCCGAGTAGTGAGGACCTGGCTCTTACAGAGACATTGCGTCTACGCGGCAAAAATACACTGGAAGATCGAATTAAGATCACAGATCCACAGATGTTTACGCGGCCTTGGACGGCGGTGCTGGTCTATACGCGCGCTTCCGATGATCTGTTTCCGTTCAAAGAGGATATTTGCCTGGATCGAATAAAGACGGGTCTGCCGCTTCCTCGTTGAGCGGATGGCGGCGGCGTGCGGCGACTTCTCGCGGAGGAGCCAAGCGATCTTGAGGAGGCGATCGCGCGCGTCCGGCATCACCGGCGTGATCGCTCACGAGAAGGGTTCGAGGATCAGGGTCATGCGATTCGATAGTGGAATATTTGAAGGAATGGAGCGCCGTGCACGCCAAACGCTCGGCTGGACACGGCAAATATACTTTCGGCTTGAGGAGCCCATGAAGAAAATCAGCAAAAAGCAAGCATGGGCTATCGGCGCCTTAGTAGCGATAGCGACGCCGGTCTGGGCGCATCACTCGACCGCGGCGTACGATTACAGTCGATCGGCCGTGTTGGAGGGGACTGTAAAGGAGTTCCAATGGACCAACCCGCACATGTTCATCCATCTGGTGGTGCGAGACGCGGCGGGCAAGAGCGTGGAATGGTCCATCGAGTGCGGCACCCCTAACATCAATGTGCGTCACGGCTGGAAACAAACCGACCTCAAACCTGGCGATAAGGTCACCGCTAAAATTCACCCGATGCGCAACGTCAACAGCCAGGCGGGCGGCGAGGGCGGGACGCTGATGACGGTCACTCTGCCGGATGGACGTACATTGTACGGACCCGGAAACGATATTGCGGGCGGCCCCCCGCCGCCGCAATGAGCAACAGCATGAACTCCAGGGCGATGAGCGTGGCGGTGATTGGGGCGGCCCTAATGCTGGCGTCCGGTGCGCAGGCGGCACCGGACATCAGCGGCGTGTGGGAGGCAGCGGCCAAGGTTCGCGAACTCAAGACCGTGGACGGCCAAGCGCCGCCTCTGAACAACGAGGCGCGTAAGCTCTACGGCGAGCGCATGGCGAAATGGAAGGTTCACGACCTGTCCTATGACCCGACGGCCAAGTGTGTTTCACCGGGGATGCCGCGGATTTTATATCTTCCCTATCCGTTTGAGATCATTCAGCGGCCAAAGCGTATTACCTACATTTTTCAGTGGAACTATTGGAATCGGCATGTGGATATGAGCGGCCAGAAGCAAGAGGCGCCGTATCCATTGTCGCTTGGCGAGTCGTCCGGACATTGGGATGGCGACACGCTGGTGATCCATACCAACGGGCTTCGCGCGGACAATACCATGCTGGATTCAGCGGGTCTGCCGCATAGCGAGGCGCTCTCCTTGACCGAGCATATAAGGCTGACAAACGGGGGTCGGCGACTGGAGGACCGGATCAGAATTGAGGATCCGCAGACGTTCACCCGCCCTTGGGAGACGGTGCTAACGTTCAACCGTCTGCCCGACAGTCACGAGATACCGCTCGATATTTGCCTTGATCGCATCGACGCCGGCAAGCCGGCGGTCGACTGGTCGCGAAAGCTTGGCGAGTGAAGCCCATGAAGCTCAAGCATTTGGAATCTTATGTGTTCAGCGCGGTGCTGCTGTGCGGGACAGCGGCAATGGCGCAGTCGCCGCCCAACCCGCCGGACGGCAAGCCAGCTCCCCTATCAGCGCAGGCGCCTCCGGTTGACCAAGGACCGCAAGGGTTCGTAAGCGCTCCCACGCTTTTTGCGCCGTTGCCGCCGCCGCCCGCCGGCGCGGCCCCGCCACGGGCGGATCCGCGCGATATCGAAGGGGTCTGGTTGGCGGCGTCGCTCCAGCAGCTATCCCTTGGTTCTCTCGCCAATCTGGCCGCCCGAGATCCGTTTCCCGGACCCCAGGGGGTTGATCCGTCGAAGCTGACGAAGAAGGCGTTGGCGCATCGCGACTATGCCCAGGAAATGAATCGCAAGGGAACGCCGTTGGCCTCGGATGCGGCGCGATGCCGACCGATGAATGACATCGGCCTGGGCGGCGACACATTCCCGCTGGAGGTCATTGAGGGCCCCAAGGAAATCGTCCTGCTCCAGGAAGAAGGGCGCACGCGGTGGGTCATCCATATGGACCGGGGGCATCCCGCGCATCCCAAGCCTAGCTATTGGGGCGACTCGGTCGGTCACTGGGAAGGTGATACACTTGTTGTAGATACCGTTGGGTATAACGGCGAAGCACAAGATACGACCGCAACTACTCATGCGGTGAGCAGGCTGCGAAAATTAGATGGCGGACAAAAGTTAGAGCTGACGGTGACTGTTGACGACCCGCAGACCTACCTGGAACCTGTCTCACGAACGAGCGTATCGACCTGGCATCCTGAGCTGCAGGTATTGGAGTTTCAGTGCGAAGAAAATCCGACGGGGGCGATGGAGGGTTTGACTACGAATTAGGGTTTGCCAAAGACCGTTCGGCGCTCGGATCGGGCATCGATCAGGTTTTACTAGACAGCTAATGGATATATGAGTTAGATTGCTGGCAATACAAGCAATGCTATGTCGGATCGGTGTAGCGGGGCTGTATCGCAAGTAACGCGTTATAAGCGTTCGTAGATAGCGACAAAATTCACCTAGACGCGTTCTGGATCACCAGGCGAAATGAGGGGGGTAAAATGAAGTTTCCAGAGATAAAGATGTGCGCCGTCGCTTGTCTAGCGGCCACGCAGCTGCCTGCAGGCCAGGCCCACGCGCAGACTGCGCCCAGCCAGCCGCAGGCCGGAACCACCGTGCTGCAAGAGGTCGTGATTACCGCGGAGCACCGCACGAGCAACGTGCAGAAGACCGCCACCTCGGTCAGCGTGCGGACCGGCGCGGAACTGCAGGATCAGGGCAGATTCACGCTCGGGCAGATCCTTGAGGATGTTCCCGGCATCACCGGCGCGGGGGCGAATTCGCCCACGCCGGGCGGCAGCGGCACCGATACATCCGCTCCCGGTCTGACCATCCGCGGGATCCCCTCCAACCTCGGGGCGGTCGGCAACGTCACCTCCGTGTCCGCCGCGGCCGCCGTCTATGTCGATGGCGTGTATGAAGGCGTGGGCGGTGGCTATGACATCGACCGGGTCGAAGTTCTGCGCGGCCCGCAAGGCACGCTCTATGGGCGCAGCGCGACCTCGGGTCTCGTCGCCATCCACACCGCCGATCCCAGCTTGACCCACCTAGGCGGCAACGCAGCCGTCGAGTTCGGCAACTATGGCCTGCAGCATTACACGGGCGCCGTGAACGCGCCGCTCATCAACGACACCTTGGCGATCCGCATTTCGGGCAACCGTTATGTGCGTGATGGCTATTTGTCGGCCAAGGGCGACGGGTCTGGCACTTCCGACGACGGCAAGGTTAAGCTGCTGTATCAGCCCACCAAGGATATTTCGCTCCTCGTCGGCGTTGCTCTGCAGAACAATAACACCGGCAACGGCGGCATCACGCCCGATGTGGATCTGGCGGGCAAGAACCCGAATAAATTTATCTACTTGCCGACTGGGCTCGGAACCGGCGCCAATAATTTCAGGCAATACTGGGGCGTCTTTAACTGGGACCTGGGTTTTGCAAAACTGACCTATGAGCCGGCCTATCGCACATGGCAATCGAACGCCAAGACTTTTTCGAACACCGCGATCGGCGAGGTCGACACGACCATCCTGGTCCCGAGGGACAGCTTCAACACCCAGGAACTGCGTCTGGCGTCGGACCCCGGCTCAAAGCTGGTTTGGCAGACGGGCGTGCTCTATTACAAGAACAGCCTGGCGTCCCATCTTATAGTGCATTCGGTTGCTCTGAACGCGAACCCTGTCGACGCCCTGGTGCATGATAAGACCACCGAAGCGATCGGCACGTTCGCCGAGGGCACCTACCCCCTCTCCGATACGTGGCGGCTGAACAGCGGCGTGCGGTACGACCACACCAAGGTTTCCGTCAACGAGGACTACTCGGCTCTGGGCGTCGCGGGGGCGCCGTTGAATGGGAAAGCCGGCACGCGGGCTTTCGACAACTTCACCTACAAGGTGCGGTTGGAGCACGATCTTACGCCGCAAAACCTGGTCTATGCGTCGATTTCGACCGGATTTACGCCCGGAGACATCAGCGTCACCACGGGCTCGACCGGCAATCCCATTCCGCTCAAGCTGAACGCCGAGACGCTCACAGCCTATGAAATCGGCTCCAAGAACCGCTTCCTGGACCGGCGCCTGCAGGTCAACGGCACGTTATACTTCAACAGCTACGGCGGGTACCAAGACGCCGACGTCAATATTGCGCCGCCCAATGCTGCATTGACGTTCACGACCTTGGCGGCGCCAGCGCAGACGTTTGGCGGAGAGCTCGAGACGATCTTCCAGTTCACGCCGGACGATCGCGCTTCGGCCAACCTCGCCTACACCAACGCCCGGTTCACCAACAGGAACCGACTGGTGGATACGGGGGGCGCCTCGCTCGTTCCCTTCAGCAACTACTTCACGAGCAACCAGATCCCCAACGTCACCCCCTTCACCGCTGATTTTGGCTATGACCACATCTTCCGGCTGCCGGCTGACTCGACCCTGACGCTGCATGGCGACACCCGCTACATGTCGGCCCATGCTCTGTCTAACCTGACTTTGGACAACATTTCGACCTCCGCTCTGCACGTGAATGGCGAGTCATACGCGCCGTACGTCCAGGTCGGTGGGGAATGGGTCGGCGATCTCAGCGCGACCTGGCAGTCCGCCAGTCGGCGGTTCTCGGTCACCGGCTATGTCCGCAATGTGGGTAACAATATTTACAAGACCACGGCGTTCATCGAGTCAGGACAGTTTGGTTCGTCAGACACCCTGCTATCCACGCCTTCCGATCCGCGGACCTATGGCGTGGTTCTGTCCGCCCGCTACTGATCTGGTTTAGGCCGCTTCCTCCGTCACTGACTCAAGATCGATTGGAAACGAATATGATCAGCAAGTTTGTGATGGGGGGGGCGGTCGGTTTTTTGGCCGCGGTGGGATTGGGCGCCGCGGTCTTGTCGACCCACGGAGCCGGTCTCGCCCAGCCGGCGCAAGCGGACACCCTCGCTGGGCCCAACCGGGAGGGCTGTTCGCGGGCGCAAGAGGCGGCCAACAAGAAGCTCATGCTGGCCAACCTGACTAGGCCGCAAGACTACTACCAAATGATGCATCCCGATTATATCCAGCATAATCCGGACGCCCTGAGGTTCGAGGAGATCAATCACCTTCACGGCCGGGACGCCATGGCGAAGCTGCTCGGCGCGATGGCCAAGCTGGGCTTCAACGGTCCGCCTCCCACCTTATTGGGCAAACCGACCATCATGGTCGCCGAATGCGACATGGTCATGGTGTTGCGCGAGTTGGAAGCACCGGATCCGCAGCACGCGGGAAAGACATATACAGCGTTCGCGTTCGAGATGTTCCGTGTCAAGGATGGCAAGCTCTACGAACACTGGGACGACGGCCGGATCGCCAATCCGCCGCCCGCCTATCTGACCGCTCCGATGAAGGATCTGAAACCCTAAAGCGCGCGCCGCGCGGTGCGGATTTTGCTCCACGGCGCCCGATATTTCGGAATGACGCCGCCCCTCCTTCGGTTCTGGCCTCACCTAAGACGGCGAGGCGTGAAGGGCTTTTTGTACTGCTTCCTCGTCAACAGATCGCAAAGCCTGGTGGGTTTATGAATCAGCAAGTTCTAAGGAAAATTGCCCGGGCGCCAGCGGCTGCCGCTGCTTTTTTGTCGATCGCAGGCGTCGTCGCTTCTTTGGCCGGCGCGGCCGAGGCGAAGACCTATACGCCGACCGCCAAGGACTTGATGGCGATTCAGGAGACACTTTATAAGTATCATTACGGCCTCGACCGGCATGACAACAAGATCATGGCCTCAGCCTTTGTCGAGGACGGCGCGCTCGTCGGAGAGACTGAAAGCGGTGTGGAGACGCGACTCCAGGGCCGAGAAAAAATCGCCGCACTGGGCATTATGGGCGTCGGCCCGCCGCCGGAGGGCCCGCCGCCGCCGCCTGGCGAACGGTGGCATTTTACCGGCGAGGATCATTACGTTTTCGAGAGTCCTACGCGCGCGACCCATTATAGCTATTGGCTTGATCTGCTTGCGCCGTCGACTGGCGACAGGACGCCGAAGCTCAGCCAGCCGGGACACTACGAGGACATACTCGTGAAACAAAAAGACGGGCAGTGGCTGTTCCAAGTCCGCAAGGTCGTCATCGGAAAGAAATGATCGTCCACGCTGATAATGGTCTCTGGGCGGAGGCTACGCAGGCGTAGCCGCCAACCTGACCAAACATCCTTTCGCGAGTCCGCGCCAATTCAATGGCGCGGAGCCGGAATTAAATTTCCAGAGCAATCACCCGGTTAGTTCTTCGGTTCGGTTATAAGGCCGGCGTCGGGACTCGCGCTCGGATCGCCCACCTGCTCCTCGCAATTGTACTCGGAGAAATTGGTCAACTCCGGTTGCCAAGCGAAGCTGCGAACGACAGACCACGGTCTTTCATAATAGGTTGGATCGTCGACGGTCGTGATGATCTCGATATAGGGGTTGCGATCGCCGTTATCGACCTTGCGAATGCGATGGATCAGTTTGCCGGCGGCCGACAATGGCGTGCCGTCGACATCAAGCCAGAGCGGATCGCGGAAATCGGTGGTCTCCACGATGAGCGTGTCGCCCACCCAGTGACCGATCGAGCGGCCCATATAGCGCTTCTGGCCCGGCTCAGGATCGGCGGACGGGTCGAGCAGGATCTGCCAGCGATTGTGAAATTCTTCGAACACAAAAACGATCCATTTCTTCGACTGGAAGATTTGGAACGGGAAGTGCAGGTCAAGCTGCCATTGCTGGCCGGGCGGGCGGCATTTGGCGGAGGCGTTGGTGAAGGGCTTGCCTTGGCTCTGCGAAATCACACGGTCGGCCAATAGTTTGGCGCCGACCATATTGTAGGGCGGCGGGTTGCGGTACATGTCTTGCCGTATGCGAAATTCGAGGTGCTGGGCGTGAACCCAAGTTCCTTGCAGGTCATGCGGATCGGACGTCGGCATCGGCGAATTGGCCGGCAGCGGCGACAGGGGCGGCATGCTCCCTTGCCAAGGCGGCGGCAGCGCCGCGACCATTTTCTCGGCGGGGCTTGGCTCTGGGTCAGGAAATATCAGCGGAGGCCCAGATGGGCCCGCCTTGCCGCTAGTTGTGGTCGGGCCGCGCGGAACGGGAGGGCCCGCAGGCTGTGAGCCGGAACCGGGCGCCGGGGGGGGGGCGTCCGCCGCCGCGGCAGCGGTGGCCGCGATGCACATGGCAGCGGCGCCCGCCATTGCAACCGCTTTGAATCTTCGCTCGAAAGCGCGTTGTACGCTCATGGCATGTACCCCGAATATGAAGAAAGCTTTGGTTACGGCTTCGAAAAGGCCGGCTGTTTAGCGTCGTGCCGGTCCAAGCAGACATCTTCTGCGAACAGCACGTCGGGTTGACGCTTGTAGGTGATCACCGCATCCCAGGGCCGCGTGAAATAGGCGCGGTCTTCGATGGTGATACGGTCTTCAAGCGTATCGTGATCGAGCAGCCGGATATGCTCAGTCACCTTCAGGTCGCCGGTGTGGGGGACTAGATCATCGAGCAGCGTACGCTCGGAGAGATTGCTGGTCACAGCAACTAGGGTGTCGCCTTCCCAATGGCCCTTGGATTCCCCAGTCATTTTCGGGACAAGTTTCTGTCCCATGGGGTCGGGCCGGGTCGGGAGCGTGCTCGCATTGATCTGGCGTAGCGCCCGGTTCCACTCGAAATCGAAGGTGTAAACGCCAAAGCGCTGCCAGATCCTGAAGCGGCCGGGCGTCAACATGAGGCGCGGCGTGCCGGGGGTGGAACAGCGCGAAAGCGTGATGTCGTAGTCATCAAACTGGTGTTTTGACTGCAGCTGCTTGTTCTGCTCGTACTGCTTGCGCCCCTCGTCCGTGAACGGGATCGGCCCGTTCACCGGCTGCAAGCTCTGGCTCGGCTGGGCCATCCGCCACACGCCTTCCAGGCCCGTCGCCGCCCAAGCCGGGGTCCCCGCAGAGGCCCCCATCCACAGCGACGCCGCCAAGAGAACCCGGCCAAGCCTGCGGCGCGATACGAAGTCAGCCATGTCTATTCCCTTCACTTACCGTCCTCGTCCGTATCGGCGAGCGCCGACGAAGAAGGGCCCGCGCCCCATTCAAACGCCTCGACAGCGCCCGACGCCGTCGCAACCCGGTTCATGTCATAGGAGCCATTGGCGCGACGCGCCGAGGCCAGCGTCATGGCTCGGGCGATCGCTGGAGCGCCAACCCACCAACCCGGACTTATATGGCTCATCCGCTTCCTTCCCGAATCGCCCGCCAAGCCGCGGGTCTTGGGCCGTTGTCTTCTTCGCGCCACAGCGCCGATACCGCGAGCGGGGGTCGGCGCGCCTCGCAAGTGCGCAAATCACTATGAAGAGCACGGCGGATCGCAGGAATTACAATTATCGCGGGCCCATATGACTTGGACTCATAAGCTCAGGCGGTCGGCGCAGCCGCCGAAGCTGGCCCGGTCCCCTTCAATAGCGACTCAAGTGCGGCCTCAAGCCTGCCCAATGTCCTCAAACATACACAACCGAAGCCGCAGACTTGGCCGCGGACAGCCGGGGCAAGACGTCCTGGCCGAACAGGGTGATTGTTTGCTCGGCCGCTGCGCGAGGAAGCAATGAATAGGGCGACTCGATATCCATTGCCGCCGTCCATGTTCATGGTACGTTCAGGTCATGACGCGCCTCGCCCGCATCGTGGGGTGACGCCATAGAACGGGCAGAAAACCGCGCTAAGCGGACAAAAAGAGAACGTTGACCTCGGCGTCTAGGCTGCGTGTTTTTGAGGTGTCGCTTTCTTGACCCGGATATCAACCTGACGCCCGGCCCTGGCCAGCATGGTGGCCAAGTGATCCAAGCCGAAAAGGTTGAACTTGCCCCGTGCGAGATCGGAGATTCTCGGTTGGGTCACTCCAAGATGTTTGGCCGCCTCAGCCTGGGTCCAGCCTTGTGCCTTGATATGATCTGTCAGAGCGATCATGAGATCCGCCCGCGCCTTCAAGACCACAGCCTCCTCCGGAGTGGCAGCGATGGCATCCCAGGCCGTTGCGAAGGTTTTTCCCGTAACAGTCATTGATCTCTCTCCTCTAGTAGGGTCTTGAGCCGCTTCTGGCCCAACTCGATATCCCTCGCCGCAGTCTTTTGAGTCTTCTTCTGAAAGCAGTGCAGGACGTACACAGCCTCCAAAAACTTGGCGACGTACAACACGCGAAACGCGCCGGCCTCGTCTCTGACGCGGATTTCGCGAACTCCCACGCCCACAGTTGGCATGGGCTTCCAATCGCCCGGCTCCCGGCCGATCTGAACCATGTAGAGCGAAAAGCCCGCGCCGCGCCTCGCATCCTCCGGGAAGGTGGCGAGAATATCCTGGGAGTCACCACAGAAATGCAGCGGCTTGGGTAGTTTCGACATGCCCGAGATATATAACTATTCGCATAACTTATCAAGAGCGAAAGCTCTTGAAGCACCGGATCGTCAGCGTTTGAGCGCGGCCTTCAGCGTCTTGGGATGAACCCGAAACAGCCGGGCAACCTCGGAAGCGGGTCGATCGTCCTGCAGCATCTTTTCCGCTTCCCTGACCTGCGCACCCGTCAGCTTCGGCGGGCGTCCAAGGTGCCGGCCAGCACGCTTCGCCGCGTCGATGCCGCCGCGCTGGCGCTCGCGGGTCTGTTCACGCTCCAGCTCGGCAAGCGCCGCAAAGGTCTGGGCGATGAAGCGACCGATCGGGGCGGAATAGTCCAGCCAGGGCATGTCCAGAATTCGCACGAGGATGCCCCGACGGTGCTGCTCATCGAGAAGGACGACCAATTCGCCGGCGCGGCGCCCGAGCCGGTCCAAGCTTTTCACGACCAGTTCGTCGCCGGCAGTCAAACGCGCCAGCAGGGCGACCAGGCGGTTTCGCGCCTTCACCCCGCTTTCGACCTCCTCGACGACCTCGGCGCAACCGGCGTCGGCAAGAGCGGCGCGCTGGCGATCGAGGTTCTGGTCATCGGTCGAAACCCGGGCGTAGCCGACGCGCATTTTGTCTGGGACCTTTCGTCCATGACAATGCACTGATTTCGTTGCTGGCGGGAAGCGCGGAAAAAAGGTGGACCTTTTGTCCGCCCCTGAGCGGCGCGCGCGTTACGGTCCTGGCGCCAAAACCTCAACGCACCTCGATTGGGACCTCCTGCCATGCCGCGCCGCCATGTCATCACCGATGCCCAGTTTGACCGCTTGCTCGCCCTGCCCACGGGTGAGGCCGACCTCATTCGGCACTATACGCTCAGCCAGGAGGACCTGGACGTGATCGCCCGACGTCGCCGGCCGCAGAACCGCCTTGGCTTCGCGCTTCAACTTTGCGCCCTGCGCTATCCCGGCCGGCTGATCCGCCCAGGTGAGACCGTGCCGATGGAAGTCGCGCGGTTTCTCGGTGAGCAACTCGATATCGATCCCGCCGCGATCGGCGACTATGCGACCCGGCCCCAGACCCGATACGATCAACTCGACACCTTGCGTGAGCTCTTCGGATTTCGGGGCTTCACCCAGCCCGACCATCGAGAGCTGTCGCAGTGGATGCTGCCGATCGCCATGACGACGGTGAGCGCCGTCTCGGTTGCTGAGGCGCTCATGGTCGAACTGCGGCGGCAAGGGATCGCCGCGCCTGGCGTCACCGTCATCGACAGAATGGTGGCCGCAGCGATGCTTGGCGCGGAACGGAAGGTCGCCGATCAGCTGACCCGAGCCCTATCGGAATCACAGGGCGGGGCATTGGACGCTCTTCTGGAAGTCCGTGACGAAACTGCGATCAGCACCTTGGCCTGGGCGCGTCAGTCACCCGGCGCCCCAAGCTTTCGATCCCTGGCGCGGCTCATCGAACAGCTCGATCACCTGCGCCAGATCGGACTCGATCCTGGTATCAGAGCGGCCGTCCATCCCGATCGGGTGAAGCAGCTCGCCCAGGAAGGCGCCCGCCTAACAGCCCAACATCTGAGGGCGCTGTCGCCGGCGCGGCGCCGCGCCACCCTGTTGGTGACCGTGCTCGAAACAACGGAGCGCCTGACTGATGACGCCATTGGAGTCTTTGACCGTCTGATCGGGCGGCTGTTTCGCCGCGCGGAACGGCGAGCAGCGACAGAACTGCAACGCGACGCGCGTAGCATCAACGAGAAGGTTCGATTGCTCACCAAGATTGGCGGCGCTCTGATCGACGCCAAGGAATCCGGACAAGATCCGTTCGACGCTATGGCCAAGGTCATGCCGTGGGACGAGTTCGTCGACATGATCAAAGAGGCGAAGGCCCTCGTGCAGCCCGATGGGCCCGACTACCTGGCGCTGGCCGAACGCAACCACGCCCTCATGCGCCGGATCGGGCCCTTGTTTCTGGGCGCCTTCATATTCCACGGCGTCGCTGCGGTGAGCGGCCTGGTTCGGTCGATCGAAATGCTGCGCCCCTTCTACGCCGGCAATCGGCGCGCCCTGCCCAAAGATCTGCCGACCGGCTTTATCCGACGCGGTTGGCGCCAGGCCGTGATGCCGGGCGGGAAGATCGACGGCGCGGCCTACGAGCTTTGCTTCTTCGCCGAATTGCGGGACCGGCTCCGCGCCGGCGATATCTGGGTCGCCGGCAGCCGGCAGTATCGCGCCGTTGAGGATCAGCTCATCGCAAAGCCGCTATTTGCCGCCATGAAGGAGGCTGGCCCGCTCCCCGTTTCGGCGCCCCTCGATTGCACCATCCACCTGCGGCAGCGGCAGGACCTTCTCAATGAACGGCTGCGGTTGGTCGCCGACAAGGCCGGGAAGGACCAGCTGGAGGATGTCCGGCTGAGCGGCTCTTCGCTCAAAATCACCCCGCTCCACGCCGTGACGCCGGAGGCGGCCGAGCTTCTCGCCGATCGTCTGTATGGACTTCTGCCCAAGGTCCGCATCACCGACCTTCTCGGCGAGGTCGCCGCCTGGACCGGCTTCAGTGATTGCTTCACCCATCTACGATCCGGCCTTCCGTTCGAGGACAACCGGGTGATCCTGACCACGGTGCTGGCCGACGCCACCAATCTTGGCCTGACCGGCATGGCCGAGGCCTGCTCGGTCGCAACCTACAAACAGATGGTCTGGACCGCCGGCTGGCATCTGCGAGAAGAAACCTACGGGCGCGCCCTGGCGCGGATCGTAGCGGCACAACAGGCCAATCCGCTCGCCGCCGCGTTCGGCGAGGCCTCCACCTCAAGCTCTGACGGCCAGCACTTTCCCCTGGGCGGGCGCGGAGAATCCACGGGAGCCGTCAACCCTCATAAGGGCAGCGCCCCGGCGATCAGCTTCTATACGCATATCTCCGGCCGCTACGCGCCCTACCACAGCAAACCGATCTCGGTCGCCGACGGCGAAGCGCTCCACGTCCTGGACGGCCTGCTCTACCACGGCGCCGATCTGAGCGCCGCTGTCCACCACACCGACGGCGGCGGCGTTTCCGACCACGTCTTCGCGCTCTGCCACCTCTTGGGATTTCGCTTCGCACCGCGCATCCCCAATCTCCATGACCGTCGGCTCTATACTTTCGGCGCCGCCGCCCAATGGCCAGCGCTGGAGCCTTTCATCGCGGGCCGGATCGACGAGGCGCTGATCCGGGCCCATTGGGACGACATCCTCCGGTTGGCGACATCGGTCAGGACCGGCGCCGTGCCGGCGTCGCTGATGTTACGACGGCTGGGTTCCTATCCGCGTCAGAACGGCCTGGCCCTAGCGCTTCGCGAAGTTGGCCGGATCGAGCGGACCCTGTTCACGCTCGACTGGCTGGAGGATCCGGCGCTGCGCCGCCAGGCCACAGCGGAATTGAACAAAGGCGAGTCCCGCAACGCTCTCGCCCGCGCCGTTTGCTTCCATCGCCTCGGCCGGGTCCGTGACCGCACCCGTGAAACTCAACAGCACCGGGCCAGCGGACTCAACCTCGTCGTGGCGGCGATCATCCTGTGGAACACCGTCTATCTCGGGCGTGCCGTTGAAACGCTGCGTCGCCAGGGGGAGGTCATTCCCGACGAGTTGCTGAACCACCTGGCTCCACTGGGCTGGCAGCATGTCAACCTCACCGGAGACTATCTGTGGGGTGCGACGGCCATCCCAGGCCCGGCGGAATTCAGGGCGCTCCGGACGGTGATCGAGAGCATCGCCGCTTAACGTTCCTCATTTGTCCGCTTAGCGTGGTTTTCTGCCCGTTCTATGGCGTCACCCCTACACCGCAGGAAAGACAGCTTTTGTGCAGCGCATGAGTGCGACGGGCTAAAGCCACGGCCAGACCAAAAAGCGCCTCCGGTCAGTTCCCGTTCCGTTCGCCCTTGGCGTTGTTTAGCGAGCAAATGTCGCGCTGCCCTCTTCAAGTGTGAGGCGACCTTGCCGCGAGTCGCGGTTAACCAGCATTTAATTTTGGGACAAAATGCAATTAATCGCCCACGGCGAAAACGCGCCAGATCGGGGGCTAGGGCCGGACGTCGCGCCTTAAGGCGCAGATAACATTGAGATAATAGCGCGTTGACCGCTCAGCGTGGTCAGCACGGCCCATACGCCTAATGCGAATTTTCCATCGTTTTCGACCGGCAAGGTCTGGCCACGGCAAAATGATGTGATATTGGTGTTTCCCATCATTCGCCCGGCGGATCGCACAACGTGTCGACCCATAGCAACAACGTAGATGTCATGAGTCTCGAATTTGGGACTCAACATTTGCTGTCGACACGCTGTAGAAGATCAGAAGCGGGAGTTTCCTCCTGCCCCGTTTCTCACCACGTTTTTGGTACGTGCGAATGGCAGGAGTCTTGTGTTGACCGAGTCCATCGTCGGGCCGAGGCCGGCGGATGAGGGGGCTCCGCGAAAGAGGCGCCCTGTGGGGAGACCAAAGAGGAGCGCGTCCGGGGAAATCGTGCCCAAAGAGCACGCCATCCGGGATCGCTTCTTGTCTACAGCCCTACGAGCTGGCCGGATCGTCGGCGCTCGGCTGGTCTATAAATCCGGCAACTATCGGCTCCTGGTCACGCTCAGCTGGAAACAGGGCGAGTTCACGGTCACCGGCTACGACAATTACGAAGTGCGCGAATGGCGCACCTCTGACCAGGCGCTCAAGCGCCTTTATGAGTCATACGGCTTCACCGGCACGGCGGTGTTCGAGCGCGAGGACGAGACCCCGCTACCGTAAGCTCGGGCAGCTCGTAAGCCGGCGGGCGCCGCGATGAATGCGGCCCCAGAAACTACGCCCCAAGCGGTCCTGGACGCAGAGTCGGGCCCAGAACGCATCAAGTCCAAGCTGATCCGCGACCTTGGCCCGGACGTCTTCGCGCTTTTCAGCGACAAGAGGACGATCGAGCTGATGCTCAACGCCGATGGTAAGCTCTGGATAGAGCGCCTCGGGGGCCGAGTCGTGCCTGCCGGCGTCATCCCGCTTCATCGTGCTGAAGCCATTATCCGCGACGTCGCCGGCTATCACGGCAAGGAGGCGCGCAAGCTCACGCCGCTGCTCGAGGCGGAGTTCCCGCTGGAGGGTGCGCGCTTTGCCGCCCAGCTCCCGCCGGTCGTGTCTGCGCCCACCTTCGCCATTCGCAAGCGCGCCGTCGCGATCTTCAGGCTTGAAGAATACCTCCCTGGCGGGGTGATGACAGAAGCACAGCTCGCGGCGATCCAGGCCGCGATCGCGGCCCGGCGCAACATTCTGGTGATCGGCGGCACAGGGTCGGGCAAGACCACTCTGGTCAACGCGGTCATCAACGGCATGGTGGAGCACGAGCCGGACGAGCGCCTGGTCATCATTGAAGACACCGGCGAGATCCAGTGCGCCGCCGCGAATTACATCCAATACCGGACCTCGCCCGAGGTCAGCATGACGGCCTTGCTCAAGGCGACCCTGCGGATGCGGCCCGACCGTATCCTGGTCGGCGAGGTCCGTGGGCCCGAGGCCCTCGATCTTCTGATGGCGTGGAACACGGGCCACGAGGGCGGGGCGGCGACTCTCCACGCCAACAACGCCGCGGCTGGGCTCACCCGGCTGAGCACGCTCATCAACATGCACCAGGACTCGCCTGATCCGCTCGAACGAGACCGGATGATCGGCGAGGCCGTGCATCTCATCGTCCACATCGCCCGCACGCCGGAAGGTGGGCGGAAGATTGTGGAGGTTTTGGAGGTCGGCGGCTTCGCCGATGGAATGTTCGGCTTCCAGCGAGCCGCGCCGTGAGCGGAAGGATCAAGGGAATGGGTAATATGCAACTCAAGTCGGAGAGCGGCAGGACCTCGACGTCCGCCCTCGCCATCGGTCTGGCCATTGGCCTGGTGGCGGTGAGCTTGCCGCATTTGGCGCTGGCGTCCTCGGCCAGCAGCGGCGGCGGCCTGCCTTACGAGAGCTTCCTCAAAAACGTCACCAGCTCGATTTCGGGGCCCGTGGCCTACGCCATCGCCCTGCTGGGGGTGGCGGGCGCCGGCGGCACCCTGATCCTCGGCGGCGACCTGAACGGGTTACTGCGCGCTCTCATCTTGCTGGTGTGCTTCACGGCGCTGCTCATCAGCGCTCCGGCCCTTCTGACGGCGATCAGCGGCGCCGGCGCCGTGGTCGCCCTGGCGCCCGCCATCCTGGACCAGATGGCCTAAGCGATGTCGTTGCGCGCTATTCCGATCCGTAAGTCTGGCGTCCGGACGACGACCTTTATGGGCGGCGACCGGGACCTAGTCATGACCGCCTGGCTCGTGGCCGGAATGATCGTCGTCCCGGACTTGCATGAACTGCGGGCCTGGGTCGGCGGCGCGCTGCTGCTGACCTTTTGCATCTACGCGCTGCGCCTGATGGCCAAGGCCGACCCGCTCATGCGGCCAGTCTATCTGCGGCACAGGCGCTACCGGAGCTATTACCCGGCGCGCTCGACCCCCTGGCGCGTCAATCGCAACAGCCAAGCCCTGCGCTATGGCGATCCGGTCAAGAAGGGCAAGTGATGAGCGTCACGCCGCTAGTAACGGGCCTGTTCGCCACCAGCGGCGCCTTCGCCCTGGCCATCCTCTATGGCCAGGCCTGGGTGGCTTCGGCCGATAAGCGGACGAAACGCTGGCGCAGCGAAGACCCTGGTTTCGTGGACATGCTGAATTACGCAGCCGTGGTCGATGATGGGGTCATTGTCTGCAAGAACGGCGCGTTCATGGCCGCCTGGTCTTATGAAGCCGGGGATAACGCCTCGGCCACGACGGACGAGCGCAACCAACTTTCGGCGCGGATCAACCAGGCCCTCGCGGGCCTCGGCAGCGGCTGGATGGTCCATGTGGATTGCGTGCGGCGCATGGCCCCAGGCTATCCCGCCCGCAGCCTTTCGTCTTTTCCGGACTGGGTATCGCAGGCCATCGACGAGGAGCGCCGCAAGCTCTTCGAGCGCCAAGGGCGAATGTACGAAGGCTATTTCGTCATCACCGCCACCTTCTTTCCGCCGATGCTGGCGACGCAGAGATTCACGGAGCTGATGTTCGATGACGACCGAGCCGCCATCAGCGACAAGGTGCGTACAACCCAGCTGATCGATCAGTTCAAACGGGACGCGGCCGCCTTTGAGGGCCGACTGGCCCTCGGCCTCAAGCTGACGCGGCTGGGCGGCGTGAAGGTGCAGAATGAGCTTGGCGCGGTCGAGGTCCAGGACGAGTTCCTGCGCTGGCTCCAGCTTTGCGCAACCGGCATCCGCCAGCCCGTAAACCTGCCGTCGAATCCAATGTATCTGGACAGCGTCATCGGCGCTCAGGAGTTCTGGAGCGGCGTGGTGCCGCGCATCGGCCGCCAGTTCATTCAGGTGGTGGCGATCGACTCGTTCCCACAGGATTCAACCCCCGGAATCCTGTCTGACCTGACCGAGCTGCACTGCGAGTACCGCTGGTCGACGCGGTTTATCTTCATGGACACCCATGAGGCGGTGAAGCACCTGGAGAACTTCCGCAAGAAGTGGCGCCAGCGGGTGCGCGGCTTCATGGATCAGATGCTGCAGACCAACAACGGCCGGGTCGATCTGGACGCTCTGGCCATGGTCGCCGACAGCGACGCCGCCATCGCGGAGGTCACCAGCGGAGCGGTGGCGCAAGGCTATTACACCAGCTGCGTTGTCTTGATGAGCGAGGACCGCGGACAGGTTGAGGCGGACGCTAGCAAGATCGTCAAGGCGATCAGGGGGCGCGGCTTTGGCGCGCGGATCGAGACGATCAACAACGTGGAAGCCTTCATGGGCTCCCTGCCGGGCCATGGGGTCGAGAACGTCCGCAGGCCGTTGATCAACACGCTCAACCTGGCCGACCTGATGCCGGTCAACACCATCTGGACCGGCCTGAACTACGCGCCTTGTCCGATGTACCCGCCGCAGGCGCCAGCCCTGATGGAATGCGTCACCCACGGGGCCACGCCGTTCCGCCTCAATCTGCATGTGCGCGACGTCGGTCACACCCTGATCCTCGGGCCGACCGGGAGCGGTAAGTCGGTCCTGCTGGGCCTGATCGCCGCCCAGCTGCGGCGCTACCCGAAGATGTCGATCTTCGCCTTCGATAAGGGCATGTCGATGTACGCCCTGTGCCAGGCGGTCGGGGGACGGCACTTCGAGATCGGCGGCGACGCCGGCAGGCTCGCGTTCTGCCCGCTGCAGTTCCTGGAGAGCGCGGGAGACCGCGCGTGGGCGCTGGATTGGATCGAGACGCTGCTTGGGCTGAATGGGGTTGAGATCACCCCGGAGCAGCGCAACGAGATCGGCCTTGCTCTGCGCAATATGCACCAGACCGGCGCCAAGACGCTGACGGAGTTCGTCGCCATCGTCCAGAACAACACCATCCGGGATGCCCTGACCCAGTACACGGTTGCCGGGGCCATGGGGCAGCTGCTGGACGCGGACAAGGACGGCCTGGCGCTCAGCGAGTTCAGCCTGTTCGAGATCGAGCAGCTGATCGACCTCGGCGAGAAATACGCCTTGCCGGTCCTGCTCTACCTGTTCCGCCGGATCGAGCGGTCTCTGCGGGGTCAGCCCGCCGCCATCATCCTCGATGAGGCCTGGATCATGCTGGGCCATCCGGCCTTCCGCCGTAAGATCAAGGAATGGCTGTTGACGCTGCGCAAGGCCAACTGCCTGGTTCTGATGGCGACGCAGTCCATCAGCCAGGCCGTCGAGTCCGGCATCCTGGACACGATCTTGGAGTCCTCGGCGACCAAGATCTTCCTGCCTAATGACAAGGCGGGCAATGAGGATATCGCCGGCCTTTATCGGAAGATGGGGCTCAACGACAAGCAGGTTGAGATCATCGCCGGCGCCATACCCAAGCGCCAATACTACTATGTCAGCGAAGGCGGCCGCCGCCTGTTCGAGCTGGCTTTAGGGCCAGTCGCCATGGCCTTCGTCGGCGCCAGCGACAAGGAAAGCGTGGCCGAGATCCGCAAGCTTCAGGCGCGGTTCGGTGAGGATTGGATCGGCGAGTGGCTGGCGATGCGCGGCGTAGTCCCGCCCGTCGTGCAGGCGGCTTGAGAAGGACCCCCTAATGTTCGGATCGAAGAAAAGTGTGCCGCGCAAGGCCGAGCAGGCGGAGAGTCCCTATCTCGCCGCTCGCCGGACCTGGAACGACCACGTCGGCGGCCTCGCCGCCTCACGGCGCCTCTGGCAGCTCGTGGCCTTGCTCAACCTGATGATTGTGATGGCCGCCGTTGGCGGGCTGATCGAAGCGAACAGCCAATCGAAGTTCGTGCCCTACGTCGTCAAGGTGAGTGACCTCGGGGAGGCCGTGGCAGTTGCTCCGGCGGACCGGGCTCAGCCGGTCGACGCCCGCGTGGTGCAGGCCCAGGTGGCCAGCTTCATTGATAGCGCCCGCTCGGTCACCGCCGACGTGACCCTGGAGCGCCGCAATGTATTTCGCGTCTACGCCATGCTCCAGCAGGGCGACGCGGCGACGGTGAAAATGTCGGAGTGGTTCAACACGAACCCGCCGATGACCCGTGCCGCGACCCAGACGATTGAGGTGGAGGTGACCTCCACCATCGCTCAGTCGCCCACGACCTGGCAGGTCGATTGGGTTGAAACGGTGCGGGATCGGTCTGGCCAGCCGACCGAGCCGCCGAGCCGGATGCGCGCTCTAGTGACGGTCCGCGTGAGCGCACCGACCAGTCAGACGACTGAGGAGATGGTGCGCGCCAATCCGCTGGGCCTCTACGTGTCCGATTTCTCGTGGTCGAAGGTGATTTAGGTCATGCCCATGCCCCCGTTTTCGCATCCCGAGATCAGACTTCGACGCACGACGGTCGCAGTCCTGGCAATCGCGCTGCTCGCTGGCGCGGCCGACGCGCAGGCGCCGACGTTCCTGCAGGCGCCTATCGCTCCGAAGAACGCGACTTCGAGCCGGGGCACGCCCTCGGCGGAGCTGAAGGCGGCCCCACCAGCGCGCCACAGAAGGTCCAAGGTCTCGCCCAGGGCCAAGTCGGCGCCGGTCGATTCCGCCGGGGCGGACTACCTCGGGCATGACAAGGCCCTGACGGCGCAGCAGAGGATAAGCTTGGCCATCGCCGGTAAGTGGCGTGACGACGCCTTGGCCGGAGCCGCCCCGCCGGTAGCCGGGGCAGATGGGGCTGTCGTGTTCCCCTTTGGCGGCACGGAGCCGACCGTGGTGTGCGCGGTGCTGGAGGTCTGCGATATCCAGCTGCAGGCGGGCGAGCAGGTCAATAGCATCAACGTCGGCGACAGCTCGCGATGGCTTATCACCCCCGCCGTGTCGGGGCAGACGCCAAACGAAGTCCAACACCTGATGCTCAAGCCGATGGATGTCGGCTTAGCCACGTCGCTTGTCGTGACCACGGACCGGCGCACCTACCACATGGCCCTGGTCTCGCGGCGCGACGACTACATGCCGAGCGTGGCGTTCACCTATCCGGCCGATGCGGCTGCCCAGTGGGCGAACCTTCGGCAGCACGTCGCTCAAGAAGCGGCAGCGGAACAGGCGAGGGTGACCAAGGACACCGCCGTGCCTGGCGCTCAGGCGCCCAACGGGAGCCAGGAGTATCTGGCCAATCTTCGCTTCAACTACTCGATCACCGGCGAGGCCAGTTGGAAGCCCGCGCGGGTCTACAACGACGGGGTCAAGACCATCATCGAGATGCCCTCGATCCTGCCGCAAGGCGACGCCCCGACCCTGGTGGTGGTGCGCAAAGGTGGCGCGGCCAGCAATGACGCGGACACGACCCTGGTGAACTACCGGGTGCAGGACGGCCGCTACATCGTCGATCAGGTGTTCGACCAGGCCGTGCTCGTCGTCGGGGTCGGCGCCAAGCAAGAGCGCGTAACCATCGTGCGGAGTAATTGAGGTGCAGCGACCCTGGCTGGCCAGTCTCGCGGTGATATCGGCGGCGATCCTGGCCGGATGCGCTACCGATGGCTCCGTGACCCCTCACGCGGCGGTAGCGCCGCCTGGATGGGCGAAGAACGTCGTCGCCGCTTTGGCGATGCTCTACCCGCCGGCGCAGACCAAGCTCGATGTGGTCAAAGCGCCTCCAGGGGTGAGCGACCTCCTGCGGCAGGCGGGCTATGGCGTTGTCGAGGGCAAAGCGGCCAGGATCGCGCCTCCTGATGGCTTGCGCCTCGTGGTCCAAACCGGAGACCTGGGCGATGGCGCCATCGCAGTGATCGCCCATGTGGGCCAGCAGACGCTCAGCCGCGCGTACCAGAACGACCAGGCCGTCTCGGGTTGGTCCTTCGATCTGACCGGCGCCACTGCGTCCATGAAGGCGCGCGTCGCGCTGATTCAGAATCCCCCCCGGCGCCTGGTTCTGCCGCCACCTCCGCAGTCAGTGAGCCCGCAACAATGAGCGGGGGGCCGAACGATAAGCTGGATTTGACTCTGACGCCCGGCGGCTCACGCGAGGCGCAAATGCGCGCCGGCGTCCGCACGGTCAACGCAAAGCCGATGTTGATCGTGGGCGCCATTGTGCTGGCTGTCACGGTCCTGATCGGCTCCATCATGATGGGCCGACAGACGCCGACCGGGCACAAGGACGCGGGCCCCGCGCTGCAGTCGCAGAAGACCAGCGCCATGCAGTTGGCGTCCGGCATCATGGGCGACGCCAAGGATGGGACGATGGTTCCCAAGGCGGGATCAGCTCCTGACGGAGGGCAATCGCCAAACGGAGCGGCGGCGGGGGGCGGTTCGGGCGATCTGGACACGCCGCCCTCGCCGGCGAGCGTTCCTGCAGGCAGCGCGGACGCCAACGGGCCTCTACTGCGTCCCGGACAGACGTCGCCGACCGGCACGGCTGCGAGGGGCGGCGACCACTCAAACGAACAGGCGGCTCAGGACATTCAATCCCAGCGGACGGCGGCCTTTCTCGCTGCCCTGAAGGCCCCGCCGAAGGCGTCGGCCGCGGCGAGCAGTGGGGGTTTGACCGGGGGATTGCTCGAGAAGGTACAAGACGCCTTGCCGCCGCAAACGGCGACGTTGGGGTCTGCGTCGCCGGCCGGGGTCGGATTGACCGACCAAGAGAAGTTGGCGGCCCTGGAACAGCTGATGGGGCGCCAAGCCGCCCAGGGTATCGAGCCCTCTGCCGCCGAACAGGCGGAACATGCCCGACTGACCGGGGCGTCCGTTGGGACGAAGTCGCAGGGCGGCTATGGGCAGTTCGACAATCAAGGCGGCGATCGCTGGGCGTCCAGCAGCCGGGCGGAGGCGCCCGCTAGCCCGTTCGAGTTGCGGGCCGGGTTTGTCATTCCCGGCGTGATGATCACGGGTATCAGCTCTGAGCTTCCAGGGCAGATTGAGGCCCAGGTCGCCCAGAATGTCTACGACACGGCGACCGGAAATTATCTCCTTGTCCCGCAGGGTTCGCGCCTGGTTGGCGCTTACCAGAGCAATGCGGCCTACGGGCAGGCGCGCGTCCTGATCGCCTGGCAGCGGGTGGTGTTTCCTGACGGTAAGGCGCTGGATCTCGGCGCCATGCCCGGCGCGGACAGCGCCGGCTACGCGGGCTTCACTGATCAGGTCAATAATCACTACACGCGGATCTTCGGCTCAGCGGTGATGCTGTCCCTGATCGGCGCTGGCGCCGAGGTCGGGGCCCCGCAAACCTCGTCCAATGGCGAGACCACGACGGTCAGCCAGGCGCTCAGCCAACAGCTCGCTCAGCAGCTGGGCTCCACGGCCACGCAGATGATTCAGAAGAACCTGTCGATCGCGCCGACGCTCAAGATCAGGCCGGGCTACCGCTTCAACGTCGTGGTCACGAAAGACCTGGTTTTCCGGACGCCTTACCAAGCGTTTGATTACAGGGCTGCACGTTGATGCGGCGCCATCTCGCCGCCATTGGCCTTGGCTTAGTGGCGGCCGCCGTCGGCCCCGCCGCGTGGGCAAGCACGACGAGCGGCCTCGCCGTAGACACCTGGCTCCACAACACCTTGACGTCTTTCGTCGGGCCTGTGGCCTACGCGGCAGTGCTGGTCGGCGTCGTCGTCTCAGGCGCGCGCATGTTGTCCGGCGGGGACCTGTACGTGTTCCTGCGGACCCTGGTGATGCTGACGATCATCGGCGGCCTAACCCTCGGCGGGCAGACCGTCATCAATCTGATGTCCGCCAATGCGGCCGTCGTCTCGGCGCTAGACGCCCCGAGCACCCAGGCGGCGAGTTTGCATGAACCTGAAAGGTCGATCTGATGAGGCGAAATCACCTGATCGGCGCCCTCCTCGCGACGCTCCTGGCTCCCGGCATTGCTCAAGCGCAGATGACGGTGACCGATATCGTCGCGGACGCGCAGACGACCGCGACGGCGATCCAGGCGGCTTCGGCCGTCACCAAACAGGTCCAGCAGTACGAGATGCAGGTTCAGCAGTTTCAGCTGCAACAGCAGAACCTGGCCGCGCCCACCACGAACATCTATCGTCCGACCACGTCGGATGTCAGCGGCTCGCAGACCCTACTCGACGGTGTGACGCGCCTGATCCCGATTGGGCAGTCCGTGAGCCAGTACCTGGCTCAGTTTACCAGCGGCGGAGGGGTGTCCTCGAGCACCGACTTCTGTGGAACCCAGGGCCTTTGCAGCTCGGGCCAGTTCGCCGCCGCCCAGACTGCTCAAGCCTCGGCCTCGCAGGCGCGGGACGCCGCATTGGTCTCAGGCGCCCAAAGCCAGCTTACGGCGCTTCAGAGCCAGGCGACGGACCTGCAGTCGATAGGAACGGCGTCTCAGGGCGCAACCGGGGAGCTTCAAGCGCTGGGCTATAGCAACCAGATCGGCACGGTCGCCGCCGGCGCTAATCTGCAGATCGCTTCGACCCTGACTCAACAGACGCAGCAGCAAGCCGCGGACCGCCTCGTGGCCCAGCAGGCCTTAGCCCAGTCTGCCGCGGCCGAGACTGCGGCGGACACTTCGACGGTGAGTGCCCTGTCGAGCTTCTATGGCCCAGCGCCGACCGGAAACTACGGCCAAATGGCGGCTGGTCTGCCGACGATCGGCCCGTAGTGAATTGAATTGGCTAACATCAGGACCTCAACAAGGAGGCTCGTAATGATCATTTCGTCTAAAGCCAAACGTCTGCTGGCCGGAACCTTTGCGACGACCATCGTCGTTTTGGCCGGGTGTGGCAAAGCCCCCGAAAAGGCGGAATCGGGGTCGCAAGCCCAGGCGCCCGCCACAACCACGTCAACGCCGACTGATGCGGCAAGGGACCTGGCCGCCCAGGTGCAAGCGCCTCCTATCCCCGACTCCAGCCGGACCGATCCGGAGGCCGTCGCCATGCGGAAAAAATACGTCGAATGGACAGTGGCGCAAGCCCAGGTGGCCAACGAGGCGGGCGTGAAGCAGGCAAATCAAGCGCTCGGCCTCGATCAGCCCGCCCCTAAGGGTAATTACGGCCATATGGCGGACGGCTTGCCGCAACCACCCCCTGCCAAGAACTAAAGGCATGGGAAGGTCGGCCAGGCGAGCTTCGATCTACCTAGCGGCAGGACTCGCGGCCGCGCTCTTGGTGTGCGCGGCGTCGCCCGCGTCGGCCGCCGGCATACAGACGATGATGTCTGACGTGCAGTCCGCGTTCCAGGGGCAGCTCTCGACGATTGGCAGCGCCATGAATAGTGCCGCGAAGGGCATATTCTGGTCGCTGGCGAGCATCTCCTTCGTCTGGGCGATGGCGCAGTTGGCCCTAAAGGCCGCCGACCTTGGTGAGATCCTCACCGAACTGATCCGCTTCACCGTGGTGACAGGGGTCTTCTGGTACATTCTGCAGAACGGCTCGGCTATCGGGCTCGCCATCGCGCAATCCTTCGATACGCTCGCGGCGTCAGCGGGAGCCGGCGGGGTGTCGACACCTGACGGGGTTCTAAACGCGGCGGGCGGCATTTGGTCGAAGTCGCTTTCAAGCCTTGGCTTGTATAGCGCAGCCGGCGAGGGGATTTGCGCGGTCAAGGGGTTGGCCAACATCACGGACATTGCGGGTAATCTGTCGTGCCAGATCAACGTGTCGATCGGCTCGATCTTCATGCTGGTGGCGTTCCTGGCGACCTACCTCGTGTTGGTCATCGTGGCGATCGACATGCTCATCCTACGGATCACGCTCTACCTGGTGATCTATCTCGGTCTGATCATGCTTGGGTTCGGGGGCCTCCGCCGGACCGAAGACATGGCGATAGGTTATCTGAAGACCGTGGGAAGCACAGCCATCGCCAACATGACGATGGCCATTATCGCATTCCTGGGTCTGACCTTTG
>PLSW01000118.1 GCA_003165275.1 Caulobacteraceae bacterium | reverse complement strand
TTTATGGACGCGAACTAGCTAGGCGGCGGCGCGGGCGCCTAGGACGCGTCGCAGCCCAGCTTTTCCATCATCTTCAGGATCGCCGCATTCTGATATTCCAGGTGCTCGAGGATCACCTCGATCTCGCGCTCGGCCTTGACGTTCACTTCCAGGTCGTTCTCCGCGCGGGCCTCGGCGTGCGCGCCCTGGATGTTCTGACCGACCATGATCAGCGGCATCAGGAAGATCTGCACCATGTTCGAGATGAACAGCCAAAGGACGAAGGCGGGAAAGGGATCAAACCGCAGATCCTTCGGAGCCAGCATGTTCCAGCCGAGCCAGATCACGGTCCAGACCAAGATGATCAGGAAGAAACCCATGGTGCCGACGCGGGTGGTGATCCAGAGCGCCAGCAGGTCGAGGCGCTTCAGCTTGGCGCGACGCTCCTTGTTGACGTCGCGCAGGGGTTTGCGGGTCCTCTTGAATTCCTCCAGCGACATGGGCTTGCGCAGCGCCACGGCGGCCTCGCCCGCCGCCGCGGCCACCTTGGCCGGCGTTGGCTTGGCGGCGGGCGCGGCCTTTTTCGTCGAGGGCGACTTGGGCGGCGTTTTCGTGGGCTCGCGCATGGTGAATCTCCGATTCTGCAATCCCAGTCTTAGCCTAGCCTTACGGCGCCTGCAGCGCGTGTTTTGGAGGCGGGCTTGACGCTCAGCCCCTGGCGCCGAGAGTCGGAAGCCCAAGGCGGAGCGGGCGCAATGAGCGACAGACTCGAAATCGCGAAACTGGAGGCCCTGGCCGAGGCGGCCTACGACCGGATGTACGAGGCGGCGCGCCCGAAGGACGCTTATGAGGACGCCTGCGACTATTTCAACGACGCCATCGAGTTTTCGCGCCGCCTGGGTCTTGAGGATGAGGCGGCGCGCCTCAGCATCCGCAAGGCGCATGTGACGGCGGTGTACAACAGCCAGTTCCGCTGGATCTGACACTTCGGTCGACTTTGGAGGTACGGGCCAAATCAGGCTAGGCTGCCGATCCCTCAGCCGACGGATCATTCGCCATGTTCGCCCACATCATCGACATCGCTGAAGGCCTCGGCGCCGCCTGGCTCGCCGGCAGCCTGGTGGGCCTCGAACGCAGCTATCACGGCCGCGCGGCCGGATTTCGCACCCACGCCCTTGTCGCCCTCGCCGCGGCCGCCGCGATCATCGTCGCCCTTGAGCCGGGGGTATTGCCCGGGGTGTTCGGGTCCGCGCCGGACCGCCTCGACCCCTCGCGGCTCGGCCAAGGGGTGCTTACCGGCGTTGGATTCATCGGAGCGGGGGTGATCTTCAAGGAAGGCGTGAGCGTTCAGGGCCTGACGACCGCCGCGTGCCTTTGGGTGACGTCCGCCGTCGGGATGCTCTGCGGCGCCGGCATGTATGCCGCTGCGGCGCTGACCACCGGGGCGGTGCTCACGACCCTGATCATCTTTCGCTGGCTTGAGGCCGCATTCCCCGGTCAGGTCTACGCCATGGCGGTTTTTCGTTTCCGCATCGGGACGGCGCCGAGCGAAGTGGAGCTCAGGGCCCTGCTCGGCGAACACGACGTCGATCTCAGCGACCTGAGCTATCAGTTGAAGGACGGTGGCGAGACGTTTGAGTTTCGCGCCAGCCTGAGGACCCGCGAGCGGGCCGGCTTCACCGCCCTCGCCGGGCGTTTGGGTCAGATTTCCGGCCTGTTCGAATTTGATCTCGCCCGGATCAGCAAATAGACCTCGCGCGGCCATCGCACGGCTGTAACAAATCGGCGCCACCAAGGCCGCACCCTAGCGCGGCGAAAGACTCCTCCATGAAATTGCGTCCTGCGATGATCGGCCTGATGGGGCTGGCGCTGATCCTGCTCGTGGCTTCCGTGGGGCTGGGACTTCGCCGCCCGCCGCACAATGTGATCATCTTCGTCGCCGACGGCCTGCGCTCCGAGGTGGTGACGGCGGACACGGCGCCGGCCCTGGCGGCGGTGCGCGACGAGGGCGTGGACCTGCGCAACAGCCACTCGCTTTATCCCACCATCACCACGCCCAACGCCTCCGCCATCGCCACCGGACACCGGCTGGGAGACACCGGCGACTTCGCCAATGTGGTCTATGCGGGCGGACCGCCGCTGGCGGCGGCCTACGGAGGCCAGGTCGCGGCGCTGGAGGACGATGCGGTCCTTGGAGACATGAACCAGCGGTTCGGGGGCAACTATCTGAACGAGACCAGCCTGCTCGCCGCCGCCCGCGCCCAGGGCTACTCCACCGCCGTAGTCGGAAAGCTGGGGCCCGCCGCGGTGCAGGACGTGACCGCCCGCGAGGGCAAGGGCGGCATCGTCATCGACGACAACACCGGCGGGCCGGACGGATTTCCCCTGCCCCCCGAGATCGTGAGGGCGATCAAGGCTCTGGGCCTGCCAACCGCGACACCGGATCGTGGGCTGAACACCTCGCCAGGCGACTTCAGGGGCTCCGGCGTCCGGGTCGCCAACGTTGAACAGCAGGACTGGCTGTCGCGGGTGGCGGCCGAGGTGTTGCTGCCGCGCTTCAAGGCCGCCCACAGACCCTTCGTGATGGTGTTCTGGTCTAGGGACCCGGACGGCACCCAGCATAACCAGGGCGACAGCCTCAACACACTGACGCCCGGCATCAACGGGCCGACAAGCATGGCGGCTATCCGCAACGCCTCCAATGACCTGCAACGGCTGCGCGACGCGCTCAAGCGCTTAGGGCTCGACAAGACCACGGACGTCGTCGTCACCGCGGACCACGGCTTTTCCGTCGCCTCAAAGCAGAGCGCAAGCAGCGTAGCGGCGAAGATGACCTTCGGCGACACCCCTGCGGGATTCCTCCCCCGCGGCTTCCTGGCGATCGACCTCTCGACGGCGCTCGGCCTGCCGCTGTTCGACGCAAATGGCTTGACGGTCGAGCTTCGCGACGGCTTTCACCCTCGTCATGCAGGGCAGATTCTCGGGGCCGATGCGGCCCGTCCGCAGGTGATCATCGCCCCCAACGGCGGCAGCGACCATATCTGGCTGACCGGGCCGGCCCCCAAGACCATGGCCGCCCGCATCGTCGCGGCCCTGACCGCCGAAGACTACACTGGCGCGATCTTCGTGCGCGACGACCTGGGTCCTGTTCCAGGCGCCCTGCCCACCAGCGCCGTCGGCATGCGCGGCTCGGCCCTGACCCCGCCGCCGGCGATCATCGTCAGCTTCCGCTCGTTCTCGACCGGCTGCGCCCGGCCTGAGGTCTGCGGCGCAGAGGTGGCCGACACCGAACTGCAGCAGGGCCAGGGCATCCACGGTTCGTTCGGCCGCGCCGACACCCATAACTTCATGGCCGCCATCGGCCCGGACTTTCGCGCGCATTTCCGTGACCCCGCGCCCGTCGGCAACGCCGACATCGCCATCACCCTCGCCCAGATCCTGCACATCGACCTGAAGCCCAAGGGCCGCGAGACCGGCCGCGTGCTCAAAGAGACCCTCCGCGGCGGGATCGTCCCGGCCTATGGGGCGAAGAGCCGGCGGTCCGCGCCGGCGGCGAACGGCTTCGTCACCATCCTGAACGCCCAGGCGGTGGGCGACACACCCTATTTCGACGCCGCCGGGGCGCCGGGCCGGACCCTGGGGCTGACGCCCTAGGCGCCTCGCTCACGACGCGAAATTGACATCACTGCCGCAGGCCTGTCGCCGGCTTGTCGCCGCCGCCCCCTGGCCTGTCTTTGGCGGCGCTTTCCGACCCGGTCGCCATAGTCAGTAGGCCCGGCGCGCCGCCGCCCCAATCTTACCGGCGCGCCGGGTAGCTGCTTGGCCGGCTCAAACCGGAGCGGCGCCGGAGCGACGGCCGAGTCGGCGTTCGATCATCAAGGTCGTCAGCGTCACCGCAAACGCGAAGACCACGAGGCCGGCGGCCAGGATGTGGGCGCGGCCCCATTCGAGCCCCTCCACCAGCTGGAAGATCTCCACCGACAAGGTCTTGGTCTTGCCGGGAATGCCGCCGCCGATCATCAGCACGACGCCGAACTCGCCGACCGTGTGCGCGAAGACCAGAACAGCGCCGGTGACCAGACCGGGGCGCGCAAGGGGGAGCGCCACGCCGACGAACCGCGACCAAGAGGAAGCGCCAAGCGTCGCCGCCGCCTCAAGGGGCCCTTCGCCGATGGCGGCGAAGGCGTTGCGGATCGGCTGCACGGCGAACGGCAGCGAGTAGATGGTCGAGCCGATCAACAGCCCGGTAAAGGAGAAGGCCAGGGTGCGCACGCCGAACGGCGCGAGGGGCGCCATGAGCGGGCTCTCCGGCCCCAGGGCGATCAGCAGATAGAAACCCAACACCGTCGGCGGCAACACCACCGGGAGGGCGGTCACGGCGGCGACGATCTCCCGCCACCAGTGCTTCGACCGCGCGAGCCACCAGGCGAGCGGCGTGGCGACCACCAGCAACACGAGGGTTGTCAGGCCGGCGAGCTTGACGGTGAGCCAGATGACTTCGGCCATCAGCGCTAACGCGCCGGCCTGCAAAGACGGCCGCCCATCGCAATCATTCGACGGCCAGGATGATGTGCGAAGCCTTGATCAGGGCGACGGCGCGATCACCGACAGCGAAATCCAGCGCCTCGGCGCTCCCGCGGGTGATGGTCGCGGTCAAGGTCTTGCCCTGGTCAAGGGCCAGGGTGACCTCGCTGTTCACCGCGCCCGGCTCGACCGCCGTCACCACGCCGGCCAGGTGATTGCGAGCCGACGTCCTGAGCCCTGGTGTTTCCGGCGCCAGGATGACGAAGCTGGACTTGATCAGGGCGATGGCCTCGCGTCCTGGCGCTAGTCCCAGGGCTTCAACGCTGGGCCGCGTGATGACGGCGACAATTCGGGCGGCGTCGCCGACCCGCAACGTCACCTCAGCGTTGACCGCTCCATCGGTGACGGTCTCGACGACGCCGCGCAGGGCGTTGCGCGCGCTGGTCTTCATGTTGAGACTCCACAGGAGCGATCTTATGGGCCCGGCCGCCGGGTCGGCGAGCCGGCGCTCGATCGCTTCGAACAGTTGGTTGAGTTCAGTCTCAGCGGACTGGAACGCGACGATCACCGCCTCCCCTTCCGCCGTAAGCTGGGTGGCGCCGCCGCGGGCCCCGCCGGCCTGGGTCAGCACCAAGGGGCGTTCAAAGAGGTTGTTGAGGGCCTGGACGACGTCCCAGGCGCCCTTGTAGCTAAGGCCGACAGCCTTGGCGGCGGCGCTGATCGACCCGTGCCGGCGCAGGGCTGATAGCAGGGCGATCCGCTCGGCTCCGACCTGGCCGCCCACGCCGCGGCGAAGCACCAAGGATGCCGTCAGGGCCTCTGTCGCCATGGATCGTCACCGTATTCGCCGCCAGCGCTATGTAGGCTTAGTTCCTATCGCAAGTGGAATTCCCACTGACAATCGAATTCCCGCGACATCCGAAACGGCCCGACGACTTGAAATTTCCATGCTGAGTGCAACATTACGCTTGGCGTCCGCACGCGACCGCCGCGACACGGATCTCGACCATGAAGACCTACAGCCTGGAACTGCGCCACGCGCCGTCGAAGAGCCGGCTCAACGCCCTTAGCGACAATCGCCTGCCGGCGATGCGCCAGCGGCTGGAAACGGACGCCGACGCCGTCGAATGGGCCCAGGTCGAGGCCGAACTATTCGCCAAGCGCAACCGAGGCGCCAACTTCCGCTACATCGAGGCCGCGGTGATGGAACTGCTGCCGATCGGCGCGCCGGCGGACGCCGACTACCGCCGGATCGGGCGCTGGGTGCTGAACCACGAGGGCGCCAACTGGCGCCCCACCCCGACCAAACAGACCGCCTGATCCTCAGTTCGCCCGGACGGGCGGCAGGCGATCCTTCCAGGGCCGAGCCGCCTCAAGCTGGGCGGCGAGGCTGATCAGCAGGTCCTCGCGGCCATAGGGCGCGGCGAACATCATCCCGAGCGGCAGGTTTTCGGCGTTCCACACCAGGGGCACGGACATCGCCGGCACGCCGATCTGGTTGTGCAGGGCGGTGTAGGGCGTGAAGGCGCCGATGGCGCGCATATAGTCGCCGATATCCAAGTCGAGGGACATCCGCTTCAGCGCCCCTGGCGGCTCGGCCAGGGTCGGCGACAGGACGAGGTCGAAGGACTCAAAGAGTTCGGCGTAGCGCGCGGCGGCGACATCGAAGGCCCGCCGGGCGTCGGCATAGGCCCGACCGGTGACGAGGCGGCCGTTCTCGGCGATGCGGGCGGTGATCGGTTCGATCTCGTCGTCCTTCAGGGGCCGGCCGAGGGCCTGGGCGCGCTGGTCGAGCTTGCGGGCGATGTCGACGCCCATGGACGCGCCCATGCCGGCGCCGAGGGCTGCCACATCAAGGGTCAGGCCGGCAATCTCGACCTGATGTCCGAGACTCGCGCAGAGCGCGGCCACATCGGCGAGGCCGGCGCGAACATCCGGATGGACGGCGGCTCCGCTCGCCGCGGACTCGATCAGCGCGATACGCAACTTGCCTGGCGCGCGGCCGACCGCGGCGAGAAAGCCGCCCTGGGGCTGCGACGGCACGATGGAATCACCCAGATCGGGTCCTGCGAGGGCGTCGAGAAGCGCCGCGGAATCGCGCACGCTGACGGTCACGGCATGCTGGGTGGACAGGCCGTTCCAGCCGATCCCCTGTCCTGGGCCATAGGGCACCCGGCCGCGCGACGGCTTCAGCCCGAAGAGGCCGCAGCAGGCCGCGGGGACCCGGATCGAGCCGCCGCCGTCGGAGGCGTGCGCCATGGGCACGATCCGCGCCGCCACCGCCGCCGCGGAACCGCCGGAAGAGCCGCCGGCGATGCGGTCGAGGTTCCAGGGATTGCGCGTCGCGCCCCAGAGGGCGCTTTCGGTCGTGGTGGTCAGGCCGAATTCCGGGGTGGCGGTCTTGCCGAAGATCACCAGGCCCGCAGCCTTGGCGCGGCGGGTGACGGTGGCGTCGGCCTCGGAGACGTCGTCGGCGAAGGCGCGGGAGCCCTGGGTCATCACCGTTCCGGCCAGGGCCGCACCCAGATCCTTCAGCAGGAAGGGCACGCCGCCGAAGGGGCCGTCGGGCAGGCCCGCGGCGATCTGCGCGCGGGCGAGGTCGTAGTGCCTGAGGACGACCGCGTTGATCTGGCCGTTCACCGCCTCGGTTCGGGCGATGGCGCGTTCGAGCAGGGCTGTGGCGTCAATCTCGCGCCGACGGACGAGGTCCGCGAGGCCCAGGGCGTCATACCGGTCAAGCTCGTCCATCCGCCCAGCCTCGTTGTCGCCGGCATCGGCGCCGACGATCGCAGACTACGCCGCGCGCGGACGATCCCCCAAGCCCCCTCGGCGCTCAAATCGGGGCGGCGCCTTCAGGGGTGCGACGATTTGCAGGCTCCCCGCAGATCACAATCTGTGGTTTTGCCGGACCACGTTCTCAACTTTGCGAGGCCGGCGCCCGTGACCACGCCCGAAACGCCGCGCGGCGCGCGCCCCTTCGACCGCATCGGGGTCTTCGCCCTGGTCTGGGCCGTGGCCTTCCTGTTGATCGCCGCTGGCCTCGCGGCGGCCCTGGGCTAGCCGCGTCCGATAAAGGGCATCGTCGTCGCCATCACGGTCATGAACGGCACGTTCGCCTCCGGCGGCAGGCTGGCCATGTAGAGCACCGCGCCGGCCACATCCGCCACCGCCATGGTCGGCTCCGGCGCGAGACGGCCGTCGGCCTGTGGAACCCCCTGGGCCATGCGCGCGGTCAGATCCGTCGCCGCATTGCCGATGTCGATCTGGCCGCAGGCGATGTTGAAGCCCCGGCCGTCGAGGGCGATGGCCTTGGTGAGGCCGGTGATGGCATGCTTGGTGGCCGTATAGGGGGCGGACCGCGGGCGCGGGCTGTGGGCGGAAATCGAGCCGTTGTTGATGATCCGGCCGCCCTGCGGATCCTGCGCCTTCATCATCCGGATCGCCTGCTGCGCGCAGAGGAAGGCGCCGGTGAGGTTGGTGTCCACCACCGCCCGCCATTGGTCCAGGGTCAGATCCTCCATCGACACCGGCGGCGCGCCAATTCCGGCGTTGTTGAACAGCAGGTCCAGTCGGCCGAATCGGCCGGCGACGGCGCCGAACAGCGCCGCGACCGACCCGGCGTCGGTCACGTCGGCGACAATGGCGGACATCCGGCCCGCGGCCCCCTCGCCCAGGGCCGCCGTCTGGTCAAGCGCCGCCTGCCGCCGGCCCGCCAGGGCGACGGCCCAGCCGGCCTTGGCTAACGCCACGGCGACGGCCCGACCCACGCCGCTGCCGGCGCCCGTGACCAGGGCCACCCGCTCATGCTCGCCGCTCGCCGTCATTCGCCGCTTCCCCGGATCGTTGGACCAGATCGACACCTAGACCGTTCCGGCGCGGTCGCGAAGGGCGCGGCGGCGGGCGCGCCCCATGAACCCCGGGTGAACCCGGCGGTCCCGCCCCAGTCATGGCCGGAAGCGCAGGGTGACGACGTTGACCTTCATCTCGAAGGCCTGTCGAAACCCTGGAGATTGCAATGCGCCTCAAGACCCCCCTCGCGGCCCTCGCCGCCATCGCCGGCGCCGCCGCCGTCCTGGCGCCCGCCGCCGCGATGGCCGATCCCTATAACCATGGCCAAGGCGGCTATCAGCACCACCAGGATCACGGCGACCGTAATGGTCGTTTCGGCGCGCGCCATGCCTACGGCTATCGCCATTTTCACCCCCACCATGGCTACGAACATCACAACGACCACCGCGGCTGATCGGCCCAAGGCGCCGTTGATCCGCGCCATGCGGAGAGCTTGGCGGAACGAAACGGAGGGATGCGCGCTTGCCTTCGCATCCCTCCCACCCAAGGAGCAGAGTGATGCGTAAGCTATTGTTGGTCGCCGGAATGGTCGCCCTGACCGCCCTGCCGGCCGTTTCATCGGCCCAGACGTCCTGCGAACAGGCCAAGCACGACAAGCGGGTCGCCGGCACCGTGCTCGGCGCCATCGGCGGCGCCGTGCTGGGCGGTCTGGTCGCGGGCAACCGCGGTCACAAGGACAGCGGCGCCCTGATCGGCGGCGTCGGCGGCGCGGTGGTGGGCAACCAGCTGTCCAAGGGCGGCGCCCCCTGCCCCGACGGCCAGGTGCCGCACGATCCCAACGCCTACTATGACCCCGACGGCGGCTATCACACCAGCTACGTCGACAGGGACGGGGCCCGGCACAGCGGCTTCTATGACCGCGGCGGCGTATGGCATGCGGACTATTCGGCGTCCGGCGACAGCCAGGGCTGGCGCGACCGCGACGGCCGCTGGTGCCAGATGCAAGACCGGTCCTATCGCGACGACAACGGCAACATGACGCACCAGCAGGTGCAGGACTGCCACTAGATCGCCCGGCACAGGCCCGGATACGAAAAAACGCCCCCGGCCTGAGCCGGGGGCGTCTCTCGTCCTGGTCCCCTCCAGGAAAGGCTGCACGCACTTTGAGGGAAGCGGCGCGGCCTAAGCCAGAGAGGGGTTTATCGGCGATTATCGGCGCGTCACCCAGGTGACGCGTGGTCGCAGGCGGCGCGCTAGCGACCGCCTTCCCGTTCCAGCTGACGGCGGTAGAAGGCGACCGCATAGAAGGCCGGCGCCCATACCAACCCGGCCATCCGCAGGAACTGCGCCGGCCAGCCGGAGCCGAAAGAGACATGCGCCAGGGCCGCGGCGAGTTCCGCCAGGGCGACGATGACGGCGACGACGAGGGCGACGTAGCTGATCTTCAGGCGGGTCTTGGTGTCCATCCCGCCTTCTTGGCGCCAACCGCGCGCAATTGCACGCGCCGAGGAACCGGCGGGGTCACCAGCGGTTCATTGGCCGAGCCGTCGATCCTGGCGGCGCTCCCTTGCAGGCGGACATCCAGCATGAACACCGATCAGATTTCCGGCGGCCTCGACCAGGCGGCCGGACGGGTCCAGGGCGCGGTGGGCGCCCTCGTCGACGACACCCGCACCCAGGTGGGCGGCAAGTTGAAGGTGGCGGCCGGCCGCGCCCAGAGCCTCTACGGCGACGCCCGCCAAAACCTCGAGAACCGGGTGGCCGAAAAGCCCATCGCCGCCATGGCCGCCCTCGGCGCGGTGGGGCTCGCGGCCGGGCTTCTGTTCGGCAAGGCGCGCGGTCTGGGGCGCAAGGCTCGGCGCTAGCTGTCCGCGGCGGCCCGACCGCGCCGGGCAGGCGCGGACGGCGCGGCCGGTTGCTCCAGCGCCTGGCGCAGGCCGCGCAGGCCCTGGTTCAATTCCCCCCAATTCCCGGGCGCTGAGATCGCGCAGGGCCTCGAAGCGAGCATCCATCAGCTTTTGGCGGGTGCCTGCAGGTCGTAGGCGACGAGGCCGGAGCCGGTGGTAATCGACTTTTCAATGGCGTTCGGATTGGCGCCGGCCATGGCCAGCACGTGGCGGGCGATATCTTCCGAGGGGTTGGCGAGGGAGTCGACGACCGCCTTGCGCAGGTCGTCCGGTTTGACGTGGATGTTCATAGGGCCTCCTTGGCGGGGCGTGGACCGGCGCGTCGGCGCCGGGATCGGGAGCGGAGCGGCGACGCGCGGTCAGCGCGGGTCGATGCGGATCGGCTGGCTGAGGGCGGCGCGTAGCTGCAGGCGGCCGCGCTCCTCCTCGGGAAGGGTGTCGAGGTACTTGCGGAAGGCCTCGGCGGTCAGGTTCAGGCCGGCATTTGGATCGTCGCCGGCGTCCTCGGTCTTGGACACGGCGCGGATGCGGCCGGCCGCCGCCCGTGGCGCCGCGGGCTCGGCGGCGACCCGCTCAAGCCGCTTGGCCACCGCGTCGAGGTTCCGCTCCAAGGCCGCGATACGCGGCGTGGCGCTGGCCAGGGCGCGGCCCAGGCGAGCGTTGTCCTCCACAAGCTTGCGCAGGTCGTCGAACCCCGCCGCCTTGTCCTGGGAGGGGGCGAAGGACCAGCGGCTGGCGAGTTCGGAAACCAGCTGCCAAGCCTCGTCTCCCGGGAGGGCGTCGAGCTGGTCTTCCAGTTGGTCCAGGAGGTCCATGAGGTTGGGCGGCGATGCGGCGGCCGGGTCGTCGGCGTCCACGTCCCTGTCGGCCATCCCGGTGTCCAGAGCCTCATCATCCTCGGGCGTTTCGGAGTCGGCGAGACCGGGGTCCGTTGGCGTCTCCGCCTCGCCCTCTGCCTGCAGCTCGTCGGCGCTGGCGTCGTGGCGGCCCTGGAGCAAGGCCGCCCGCGCCTTGACCACGAACTGGCTGCGACGACCCGGAAAGCCGGCGTCGCGAGCCATGGCCTCGGCCGTAGCGAGGACTTCGGCGTTGGTGGGCGGCGTCCCATGATCCGCCTTCCAGACGTCGATCACCGCCTCCGGATTGCAGGGCCGGTCGACCAGGGAGATTTCGTTCAGTTTCAGCCGGGTGATCACCCTGCGGTCGCCGGGGTCGCGCTCAAGCACCTTTCCGCCGATGGAAAAACCCTTGTAGACGCCCAGCTGGACCTTCTTGACGGCGACGGGATCGACGACGTGGGTCTCGATGCGGGTCGCGCCGTCGTCGGTGACCTCCGCGCTCAAGGTCGCGCCCGCCGCGGAGAGGCCATGCATTTCGCGCAGAGCGCCAAAGCGCATATAGGCGGGCAGCGCCGCCTTCATGGCCTCGGGAAGCACCCGCTCGTCGGCGTCGTCGACGGCGCCGGTAGAGGCGACGCCAGTGACCCGGATGGTGCCGTCGTCCAGGGCCTCAACCTTGGTGATTTCGCCGTAAATGTTCATTAGGGTCAGGATCCTGCTGTCGTGAAGCCGTCCGCTGGGCTGCCGTTCATCCGCGGTACAGGCTGGGCCTGCTAGGCGCCGGCGGGGTAAGGGTTTCAGCGGCGCGCGGCGCCGTGGGTTCACAGTCGCGTCCGGCGGGTCCGGACGTCGGGAGATCGTCAGATGCGGACGTCAGCCATCGTCGCGGTCCTTGCCGGGGCCACGCTTTTCTCCACCACCACCGCGATCGAGGCCCAGCCGCGGCCGGCGGCCAGCGCGCCGCCGCAGTGCTTTTCCGCGCATGATTGGGCGGGATGGAAGTCCGTCGACGATCATACGATGTACATCCGCGTCCGCGGCCGGGACATCTACCGGGTTGAATTCGCGGGCGGCTGTCCGAGCCTAAGCTGGCCTGACGAGCATCTCGTCACCGTCTTCCGTGGCGGCGACGAGGTCTGCAGTCCCCTCGATCTGGACCTCAAGGTCGCCGACGGCAACGGCATCGCCACGGCGTGCATCGTTAGTAAGATCACGCCGATCCCGTACGCCGAGGCGGCGACAATTCCGAGGAAGCTGCTGCCCTGACGGTCCAGGCGGCCAGCCCCCTCGATTTTGCGAGCGCGTCGCAACGCCTGTGCTAGGTTCGCCCGAACATCGCAGTCCGGGAGGAAACCATGCGACGACTGAATCTATTCCTGGCGGGACTTGCGCTCGCCGTCGCCTTGCCCGCCGTGGCCCAGGCGCCGACGGTGCACGTGCGCGGCAAGATCGCGGGCCTGGCGGGAGACACCCTGGCCGTGGCCACGCGCGAGGGGCCCGTCGCCAACATCAAGCTCACGCCGGACTGGAGCGTGGTGATCATGAAGCACGTCGACGTGTCGGCGATCCAGCCCGGCAGCTTTATCGGCACCACCAATATCGAGCGCCCCGAGGGCGGCGGCCGGTCGCTGGAGGTTCACGTGTTTCCGCCCGGCGTGAAGCAGGGTGAAGGCCACTATCCCTGGGACCTGCAGCCGGGCTCGATGATGACCAACGGCACAGTGGGCAAGGTCGTCGCCAGCGGCAGCGGGCGGGAGATCGACGTCGCCTACGCCGGCGGCGTGCGGCACATCGTGGTACCGCCGGGCGTTCCGGTGGTCACAACCTTCCCCGGTAGCCGGGCGGACATCAAGCCAGGCATCAGCACGGTGATCTTCGCGGGCAAGTTGCCCAACGGCGATCTGGTGACCAGTCGGGTCCTGATCGGCGAGCACGGCGAAGCGCCGCCGATGTAGGCCTCAAGGCGCGTCCGGCGGCGAACCCGTCGCCGGCGCGCCCACAGGATTCGCGCCCGCCCCGGTATAGATGCGGGCGACGGCGCCTTCCCCGTCCGGCAAGGGCGGCTGGCCACGGCGATTGCGCACCTCGTCGATGGTGGCGGAGCCGTTGCGCAGGCAAAGATCGTCGATGGAGGCCTGCTTGGCCGGGTCGACCTCGCCGGCGTCGTTCCAGGCGAATTCAAGATCGGGACAATTCTGGTCGTCCTGGATGACCCCGTCGATCAGTCGCTTTGCCCAGCGCTTGAGCGGCTCGGCGCCCTCCTCCGTCGATCGGCCCTGGTCGGACTGGCTGGTGGAGCGGTTCATCTGCCGCACGAACGGGGTCGGCGGAAGGCTGAAGGCGTAGGCGACAATGCGCGCCAGCCACTCGTCGAACTCATCCTTGATCGGGGCGTCCTTGAAGGCCTGATAGCGTGTGCCCCCAGGCGCCCAGAGCAGCTTGGCCTGGTCGGCGGTGGAGCCGGACAGGCGCGCATCCAGCCACAGCTGCATGTCGCGGATCTGATCGGGGTTCCAGCCCTCGGGTCCGGTCAGCAGGCCTGCAGGGGTGTTGCCCTCGGTGAAATAGGCCAGCTGGGCGGCTTGGCGGCGGATGGCCGTGTGGATGGTGACGATGATCTGCTCGACGGGGGAGAAGCCGTAGTTGTGGTTCGGGCGCGGGTTGCGCGGGGCGTAGATCAGGTCGGCGTTGGTGAGGTTGGCCCAGGCCGTGCCCTTGATCACCTGCTGGAAGGCGATGGCGTCCGGCCCGCGCGGCCGGCGGCCGGTGTCGTCCACCAGGGGGTGGATGGTGTCCCCGGGGATGACGTCGAGGCCGATCAGGGCGCCGCCGCGGTTGCGGCGGCGTTCGATGGCGGGGGCGTCGAGGGCCAGCAGGTCTTCGAGGGCCAGCCGCAGCCAGGTGGCGAAGGGGGTGGTGCCGTCGGGCTTGCGCCAGAAGGCCTCAATGGCGGCGATCCGCGCATCGCCGGGGGTGTCGACGCCGGCGCGGGGCTTGATGCGCCAGTCCAGGCGCTCGATCTGGTCCTTGCGGGTCTCGATGGCCATCCGCACCAGTTCGACATTGGCGAAGGCCCGCAGCTGGTGGAAGCCGAAGGGTTCCGACGCCCGGGGTTGGATGACGGTGTTGATGGCGAGGGGGAAGTCCCAGGCCCGCACCGGCTCGTCGGCCACCGGGACCAGGGGCGATCCCGGGCTGTAGACCCCCCAGGCCGGCTGGAAGGCTCCGGACGCAGCGCCGCCAAGGGGACCGCTGAGCGGCCCGCTTTGCAGGCGATAGCGCAAGGACGTACGAAGGCCGCCATCGGGGGGCATGGGCTGGCTCCAAGGCAAAATTTGGCGCGGGGGCCTTCAATACCGCCCGCCGAGTGCTAAGCCGTTCTGTGAACGGCGGCGCTCCCGTCCGCCGGCAGATCAGGGATACGCAAGGATGCGCGAGCTTCGCGGCAAGACAGCCTTCATCACCGGCGGGGCCAGCGGCATCGGCCTGGCCATGGCCGAGGCCTTCGGGCGCGAGGGCATGAACGTCATGCTGGCCGACATAGAGGCGACCGCCCTGGCCGCCGCCGTAGACCATCTGCGGGGCAAGCAGATCCGCGCGGAGGGGGTGCTGGCCAATGTCAGCCACAGCGACGCCCTGCGCTCGGCGGCCTTGGAGTGCATCGCCAAGTTCGGCAAGGTGCACCTGGTCGCCAACAACGCCGGCGTCGCCGCCGGGGGCCAGATCGGCACGATCAGCGAGCGGGACTGGGACTGGGTCATCGACGTCAACCTCAAGGGCGTCGTCCACGGCATGGAGATCTTCGCGCCGCTGATCGCCAGCCACGGCGAGGGCGGGCATTTCGTCAACACCGCCTCGATGGCCGGCATGGTCAGCCCGCCGGGGATGGAGCCCTATTGCGCGACCAAGTTCGCCGTGGTGGCCATGAGCGAAGGCTGGGCCGTGCAGCTGGCCGAGAAGGACATCGGCGTGTCGATCCTCTGCCCCGGCTTCGTGCGCACCCGCATCCACGAGAGCCGGCGCAACCGGCCGCAGGACTATGGGCCGGACGCCGGCAGCGGCGGCGAGGAAGTGGCCGGCATCGCCAGCGAAGCGGTGCTGGGCGGCATTCCGGTGGCGCCGGTGGCGAACCGTGTCGTCGAGGCGGTGAAGGCCAACGAGCTCTACATCTTCACACACCCCGAGTTCAAAGCCTTCGTCGAGGCCCGCTTCCAGCGCATCCTCGCCGGCTTCGACGCCTCGGCGGCAAGCCCGGCCCTTGCCGTTCTGGCCCAGCGCGACGCGCCGTCAGGGCTGCTGCCCTAGGCCGGAAAAAGCGAACGCCCCGCCGGGGCCGGGCGCGGCGTTCCTGAAGGGCTGGAGAGACGGATCAGCCCTTCAGATTGGAATGGCGCGGGCAGCGGCCCCCTTTCGCGTCCAAGCGACCGAGGCGTGCGGCGGTTGGTCCGACGCTTTAGCATTGGCGAATGCCGGGGCGGACGGCGCCGACGACGCCACTAACGCGCTGTCCATGACGACCGAGCGGGAACTCCGCATATCCACGACCTAGAAATTGAACCACAAGTGACCGCGATTTCTTGTCACACGGTTAGAACGCGGCCAAATTAATTCGCCGACATAGTTTGCCAACAGCCCTCGATGACTGGAATTCTACCTATTGCGGAAGATTCATGATCTTCAAGACTTCTCTCTAACGGCCAACCACATTGCGGCCACAAAAGAGTCTGTTGCCGTGCGGTCGGCGGAACGCCTAGAGAGAGGCGTCCACACACTTCCCGGAGCTTTTCATGCGTCTCGACGCCGTATCCATTGGCGCCAATCCGCCCCACGACGTGAACGTGATCATTGAGGTGCCGATCGGCGGCGAGCCGATCAAGTACGAGATGGACAAGGCGGCCGGCGCCCTGGTGGTCGACCGGTTCCTCTACACGGCCATGCGCTATCCCGGAAACTACGGCTTCATTCCGCACACCCTCAGCGGCGACGGCGACCCTTGTGACGTCATCGTGGCGAACACCCGCGCCATCGTGCCCGGGGCGATCATGAGCTGCCGGATCGTCGGCGTCCTGCTGATGGAGGACGAGGCGGGCGGCGACGAGAAGCTGATCGCGGTCCCCTCGGCCAAGCTGACCCAGCGCTACGACAGCATCGCGGACTATCGCCAGCTGCCGGAGATCACCCTGCGGCAGATCGAGCACTTCTTCGCCCACTACAAGGATCTGGAACCCGGCAAGTGGGTCAAGATCATCCGCTGGGGCGACGCCGAGGAGGCGCGGTCCCTGGTGCTCGAAGGGATCGAGCGAGCCAAGGCCGCGGCCACATAGGCCGCGCCTAGGGCTTCGGCGCGACCGCCGTCCTCGGCGCGACGACCACGACCAGCGGCGGCTTGGACAGCCAACGGGCGGCCTCCGCCTTGACCTCGTCGAGGGTGATGCCGGTGTAGTCGGCCTGCCAACTGCGCGCGGCGGCGATCGCGTCCGGCCGGGCCCGTGATCCGTCGAGCATCTGCACCCACCACTCGTTGGTCATCTCCCGCGTCGCGCCAGAGTCGAGCACGGGGCGGCGCACCCGCTCCAGCTCGGCGTCGCTGACGTCGCCGGCGGCGAGCTGAGCGGCGATCTTCGTCGCTTCCGTGGTGACCACCTCGGTGCTGTCGGGCGCGGTCTCGATCAGGCCGGTGATCGAAGCCTGATCGTTCCCACGATCGAAACTGTCCTCGACCACCGGGGTGTAGGTCTTGCCAAGCTTATGACGGATGGTGTCGAGCATCCGATCGCGCATGATCGCGGCGAGTAGTTCGACAGTCCGTTGTTCATGCACACGCTCAGGGGTCCAGACGAATAGCGGCCAGGTGATCATCACCAGGGCCTTGTCGGCCGGTCCGTCGTGGGTGACGTGGATCGGCGGCGGCAGGACCGCCGGATAACGGATATGGGCGGCGCCGGGCAGGACGTGATCGTGATTGTCCCGTGCCGGTATGGCGCCAAGGGTGCGCGCCAGGGCGTCGGTGGCGGTGGCTTCGTCCACGTCGCCGACGATGGTCACCTCCAACGCATCCCGGGTCAGAGGACCGCGCAAGGCCCGCGCCATGTCGCCGGCCTTGATCGCCAGGGCCGCCTCACGGCTGGGGAAGTCGTTGACATGCGGCTCCAGCAACACCTTTTCGCGGGCCAGGTTGGCGACGAAGCCGGGGTCGGTGTCGACGGCGCGATACATCTGCTGCACCAGGGCGGTCGAGCGCGCGTCGATCTCCGGCCGGAAGCCGGGATCGACCAAGTAAGCGGTCAGGAGCTGCAACTCCACGTCCAGGTCCGACGGCCGGGTGCTCCCGGCCATAAGGAAGCTGTCGCGACGGATGGCGAGCTCCATCGAGCAGGAATGGCCCTCACATGTGCGGACCGTGTCCTCGAAATCGTTCTTGCCCAGGCCTGAGGCGCGCAGGACAGACGCTCCAAGTTCCGCGGCGAAGTTGTCGGTCCGGGCGATTTCCTGCTGGCCCGCGCCGAAGCGAATGCGGATCGTCACCTGGTCGGAGGCGTTCTGGGTCTGTTTGAAGTTGACCTTGACCCCGTTGGCGAACTCCAAACGGGTCACATCGAGATCGGGGTCGACCTCACGGCTGACGACCTTCCCTGGCGGCCCGAAGTCGCCGTACGCCCAGGGCCGGACCTTCTGATCGACCGGAGCGCTCGGGGGCGGCGTCAGGGCGGCGTTCCAGACGGCCTTGACCTCGGCGGGGGTCACCGCCGCGGAGCCAACCATGACGATCAGGGGCCCCGAACCGTCGGTCCAGACGTGCTTGAACTTGTCGTCGATGGTCTTCTTGGACGTCCGGTCCGTGGCCATACGCCCGACCCGGCGATCCTCCTCGGCGGTGTCGAAGGTGCCGGCGCCGGTCAGGTTGCGCAGCATCAACTGGGCGACGCCGCGGGAGGCGAGGGTCTCGACGGCGCCGACGGTGGCGTCCATGGAGGCGCCGTATTCGGCCTTGGTGCGATTCAGCTCGGCCTCGGTGATGCCGTAGAGCTCCACGCGCCGGGTCTCGACGGCTACGCTGCGCACCGCGTCCTGCCAGTCCTGATCGCGCATCGAGACGTTGACGCAGGCATAGGACGCCCGATCGAAGGCCTCGTCGCGGCTGACATTGGCGCTGATGAACGGCGGACTGGCGGTCTGGCTCAGGACGTTGAGCCGCTGCTGCAGGGTGCTGGTCCAGGTCAGGTCGACGAAGTCGCGCTGGTGGGTGTTCACGTCCTCCAGCTCGACCGGGTCCTTGTTGACGGCGCGGCAGATGTTGACGGCGTTGGGCAGGTGGGGATCGTTCTCCACCAGCACATCGAGCTTGCGCGGCAGCACCTTGCCCAGGTTGGGCTCCGTCGGCGTGGAGGTATCGTTCTTCCAGGAGCCGAACGCCGCCTCGATGCGGGCCTTGAGCACCTCCGGCGGGGCGTCGCCGACCAGCACCACCGTTGCCGCCTCCGGCCGATACCATTTGTGATAGAAGGACCGCAGGGTGTCGGCGTTGATCGTGGCGATCGTTTCCGTCGTGCCGATCGGATCGCGCCGGGGGCCGAGCAGCCCCTCGCCGAGGAAGTTGACCACGTCCTTCTCGGCCTTGGTGCCAGCGGTCTGGCCCGAGCGATATTCGGACATGATGGTGCCGCGTTCCCGGTCCGCCTCGGCCTGGTCGAGGGTCAGGCCGTCGGCGACGTCGCGCAGCCAGCGCAGGGCCAGGTCGACCTTGGCGGGGGTGATTTCAGAGAGGTCGAGCTCGAAGGTCGTCGAGCGGAACTCGGTCTGGGCGTTCTGGTCGCGGCCGAGGGCGACGCCGATGTCCTCGAAATCCTGGATGACGGTGTTGGCCGGAAAGGTCTTCGAGCCGTTGAAGGCCATGTGTTCGAGGAAGTGGGCGACACCCCGCTCCTTCTCGCTCTCGTTGGCGCTGCCGGCCTTGATGTAGAGCAGCAGGGTCATGTCTCGGGTGCCCCCGCGGCGCATGACCCCGTAGTGCAGGCCGTTGTCCAGCGTGCCGACGATGGCGCGAGGATCAAGCTTGACCACGTCGGAGTCTGGAACCCCCGGGGGGGGCGCGGTCGGCAGGGGATCAGCGGCGGCGGATCCGAACCAGAGCGCGGCCAGCAGCAGGGCGGCTGCGGCCCGCATTAGGAATGCCATGCTGATTTCCCTACTCGACCCGAACGTGCGCGACCCATCTCCTTTATGCGGTCAATTGGGCGGCCTCAAGGCGTGGCGTTCGACGGGGGAACTCGGGGCCGGCGGCGCCTAGCCGCCGTACTGTTGCAGCCATTCGACTGATCCCGGCGCGGGCTCGCCTGCGCCACCCTTTACCTCGTTACGGCCGCTCATCCGCTCAGTCTCCCGCCGGGCCAATTCGAGGAAGGCCGAGCCCGGCGGATCGGCGGCCAGGAAGAGGTCGGTCAGGGCCCAGACCAGGGCGTCCAGGCGGTTGGGAGAGCCTTCACCGAGGTAGCCGTTCGAGGTCGCCTGGCGAAGCTCGGCTTCGAGATCGGCCAGCCTGTTGTCGAACGGGTCGGGGATGACATGGCGCACCCGACCCTGTTCATAGAGGGCCGAAACCGGCTCGGCGCGCAGCACCTTGCCCCGGGAGGCGGTGACCAGGGTCACCGGAACCGTCGGGCGCACGGTCTGCAGGGTGAAGCGGACCATGTCGCCGCCGTAGTTCTTCTCGGCCACAAGGCGGTCGGCGCCGAACTCGTCGAAGGCCTCCACCGCCCGCCTGCCCCACCCTTCCGGCGACAGCCGACAGGTGCGATCTGCGAGCACATAGCCCAGCCCGTCCACGCCCAGGCCGGCGACGACGATGCCCTGTTGGTCGCCCTCGTCGTTTCCGTTGGACCCGGATGGATCCACCGCGACCACGACCCGGCGCAGATCCGGATGGCGGTCGACGCGGCTGAGCAACAGGGTTTCCTGCGGCCAAAGCGCGCCAGGAGCGTCGCCGAGCATTTCGGCGTGAATTTCCTGGCGGCCCAGGCGGGTGTTCTTGTAGCGGCCGAGGATGCGCTCCAGGAAGGCCCTGGGCATGTTGGGGCCGTTCTCATAGGTCGTGCCCCGGGTGATCTGGCAGTTCGGATCCGCCATCAGTTGACGCAGCAAGGGTATCGGTTTGGGTGTCGTGGTGATGAGCGCCCGCGGATCGTCCCCGAGTCGCAGGCCGAACTGAAGTTGGTCCCAGGTCTCCTGGCCGTGGGTCCATGCGGCCAATTCGTCGGCCCAGGCCGCATCGTGCTGCGGCCCGCGCAAGCGCTCCGGCTCCTCGGCGGAATAGAGGAAGGCCATGGCGCCGTTGCGCCAGACCAGGCGGCGGCGCGAGGATTGGAACTGGGGCCGGTCCCAGGGCGGGCAGACCTTCAGAATGCCGGAATCGCCTTCGACCATCACGTCGCGCACATCCGCCGCCGTGGGCCCGATCAGGGCGATGCGGCGGCGGCCGGCGGCGACCTGCGTCTTGACCCATTCCGCGCCGGTTCGGGTCTTGCCGAAGCCCCGGCCGGCGAGGATCAGCCAGAACCGCCAGTCGCCGTCGGGCGCCTGTTGTTTGTCCCGCCCCCAGATGTTCCAGTCGAAGCCGACATCAGCCGCCGGCCAATCCTTCATCCCCGCGATCATAGTCAGCAGCTCGACTTCGAAGTCGGTTAGCTTCAAAGACCAGGGCGGCAAGACGTTCGCGAACATGCTGCGCCACAGTTGCGACTTCGTTCGACTCACTGGAATCGCCCCCCCGCCGTTCGTTCTGGCCCAGGTAGACGCGACCCAAAAAGATGGCCACGGACGCATTGGTCTCGGCGAGCTTGAGTTGCGCGCGGCGCAGGCCCGCGAGACCGGCGCCGCGTCCTTCTTCGAAGGCGATCCGCGCATCGGTCCGCCCGGTCATCTTCCGCGTGAGCGTGTCCAGGGAAATACGAAGGGCGGCGGCGGCTTCGGCCTCAGTGCATTGCGCGGCGCCGAGTTCTCTTAGCCTGGCGAGATCGATCTTCTTCTTATTGGCCCCGGCTCGTCCGGCGCCCCCCGGCGGAGCGGGCGGAACAGTCTCCGGCTCGGCAGTCGGCGGGCGCGCAGGATCGGGTAGGTCGCGAAGCGTCATGGGCGGCGATGACTCCGGACGTTGGGGGCGGCGCCCGGCGCCGTTCAAGCCGCAGTCCCCGGCGGCCCGCGCTCGGCGGGAGGCCCTTCGGACACGCTTCGCGACCGTGCCTAGGTTCTACGTTGGATTCGCCGAGGCGTCAACGAAAACGTGCCCCATGGGCACATTAAATGCGGGAACCATCCCCGTATACTACATATTCTATTGAATATTAACGGTATTATTTCATCCGCAAAAGCTCTGATAGTGCCCATGTTTCACGTGAAACATCGCTGCGCCGTGGCGGGTCGATCGGTCAGGTCGTCGCCATCCCCGCCCCTTCCAACAGATCCCGCAGCGCCGCCTGCGAGGTGAAGACCTCCGCGTGGAAGCCGGCCCGACGGGCGGCCTCCACATTGTCCGCGCGATCGTCGATGAACAGGCAGCGGCCTGGCTCGACGCCGGCCTTCTCGGCGACCAGGGCATAGGAACTGAGCGCGGGCTTCAGATCGCCGATTTCATGGCTGAGATAGGCCTCGAACCGCCCCAGGCGGCCGCCGCTCAGTCCGACCACATGGTCCCAGTGCTGCTGGTTGGTGTTTGAGAAGATCATCACCCGGTGAAGCTCGCCGAGCCCCTCGACGAAGGCCAGCATCGACGCGTCCAGGGACAGGTGGCAGCACCAGTCCTCGACGAAGCGGAGCCAGTCGCCGTCATACCCCAGGCTGGAAACGAGTACCGCGTGCAGATCGCCGATGGTGCGCTCGCCGTTGCCGTAGCTGGCGGCGTGGGCGATGGCGGTCAGCCGGTCGCCCGCGTCAGGGGCGGCGCATCGGGAGACCAACCGGTCGCGCAGCACCTCGTTGTCGTGCGGGACGATCACCCCGCCGAGATCGAAGATCAGCGCGTCGTAGGCGGGTTGCTCGGCCATGGCGGTTCCTTGCGGGGGGCGCAGGGAAGCGCTTTGCGGCAGGCGCGAGCGGCCGTCAAGACGGCGACGCGGCCGCCTTGACGGACCGGCTCAGGGCTGGGGCGAGACCGGCTTCGAATGGTCGCCTTCCGGCCTCGGCTTGGTGGCGGCCGCCTGGCCGGCCTGGGCCTTCGCCGCAGTGGCGCGCGCCGCCTGGGCCTGGGCGGCGATGGCATGTTGTCGAGCTTCATCGGCCGCCTGGCCGGCCTGGGCCGGTTGCGCCTTGCCGGCCGCGGCGCGGGCGGCTTCCATCTGGGCGGCGGCCGCGTGTTGCTGCGCCGCCTGGCGATCCGCCGAGGCCCGGCCCGCGGCCTGAGCCTGCTGCTGCGCGGCCTGATCCTGGCGGCCCTTCAACTGCGCCTGGCGGGCCGCATCCTGGGTGTGCTGGGCGGCGGACTGGGCCTTTTGCTGCGCCAGTGCCTGATCATGCGCCTGGGCGTCCGCCTGATGCGCCGCGGCGGCCTGCGCCTGGGCGGCGGCCTGCTGATCGTGGGCCCGAGCCTGAGCTTGCCTCGCGGCGTCGGCCTGGGCCTGGGCGGCGGCCTGTCCCTTGGCCTGGCGATCAGCGTTGGCCCTGGCTTGAGCCTGGGCGCCGGCCTGGGCCTGTTGGGCCGCTTGCGCCCGCGCCGCGTCTGCTGCGGCCCGCTGCTGAGCGGCGATGGCCGCGGCGCTGGGCCCCTGAGGCTGGACGAGCGGCGCGCCGGGGCCGCCGGGACTCCTCGTTCCGCCCTGTCCCGCATGCTGTCCGGGCTGGTTGGGCGCGCCCGGCCCCTGCGGGCCGACGTAGCCCGGCCCCTGCCCCGCCCCGCGGCCTTGGTCGGGGCCGCGGCCGGGGTTCACGCCCGGCCCGACGCCGGGTTGAGCCTGCGGACCTTGCCCCTGCCCTTGCGCCTGCCCCGGCTGATCCGGCCCACGTCCCTGCGACTGGCCGCCGGATTGGGCGGCGCCGCGATCGTGGTGCTGATAGGCCTGGGTCTGCTGCGCGGCCTGCCAATAACGCTGCGCCGCCGTGGCGTCGTTCTCGGCCTGGGCGACGCGCGCGGCCTCGGCCTCGCGGCGGTACCGCTCCTGATCCCAGCGCTGCTGGTCCTGCTGATCATGCTGGGCGTGGTAGTCGCGCCAGTCGGGATCCTCGTTAGCCGCCTGGGTCCATTGGTCGCGGTCGGCGGCGATGGCGGCCTGTCGCGCCCGCCAGTTGGCTCCGGCCACGGCCTGATGCTGCTGGCGGCCCGCGGCGTCGTAGATTTCCCGGGCGCGGGCCAGATAGCGGCCGGCCATGTCGGCGCGCTGATCGACATCCTGTGGGGGAAGCGCCCGCCCGTGGCTGTCGTAGATCACCACCAGTTGGCCGCCCTGGTAGCCGTAGCTGTAGCCATGGTCGCGGACCAGGTACGGGTAGTCGGAGCCGGGCTCGTAATAGTAGTAGCGATCGCCGTCGGGAGTGGGCTCGACGACGCGCATGGCGGTGTCGTCGCTGCGCCACACCCAGGGGCGCACGCCATTGTAATCGACAGAGTAGTCCGGGGGGGCGTCGCCGAAGGCCTGGTTCATCGCATAGCCCTCGTCGGCAAAGGCGTAGCCTTGGCTGGGCTGGGCCAGGCGCGCCACCCGGGCGCGGGGCGCGGGCGGCAACTGGTCGGCGCCGGGCGCGGCGGTCATCGGCTCGGAATTGGTCGACAGGGCCACGGCGGCCAGGGGCGACGGCGCCTGGCTGGCGTCGGCCGCGGGCGCCGTACCGGAGCCCGCGCCCCCGCCGCTTTTGTTGCAAGCCGCGAGTCCCAGGGCGGCGACGGCGGCGGCGAGCATCACGCCCGACGGGCCGTTCATCAGTGATTTCCGGTTCATGGCGCTTAAATCCCTTGAGGCTCCGCTTGTTCCACGGCCAGCCGCTGCATCCGCCCCACCCGTGACAGTCCTCAGATGAACGGCGCCGGAACACAAAGGTTTCGGCATTGAAATCCGCCCGCCCCGCAAGAGGGCTGTCCAGAGGCCCGCCGTAGCGCAGGACCGAGCGTGGGCGACAGGGCGAAATCGGGGATTTCTCCGACCTGGCTCCAGCTGACGCGGGCCCATGGGACGGCACCAGGGTTTACCCTAAATTATCCATGCCCGGCTTAGGCTTTCGCAACTGCGGCGCCTCCCTCCAGTCGCGTAATCTACAGTTCGGATTGCTGCTCATGGCCAGCCCCTCGCCCCTGGCGAACGCGGCGCAGCCCTTGCGGGACGCGCTGGCCGCCTGTCGGCCGCATTTCGTCGCGGCCGCGGCCTTCAGCGCCCTGGTCAACCTGCTCTATCTGGCGCCGACCCTCTATATGCTGCTGGTCTACGACCGGGTGATGCCGACGGGATCCCATGCCGCCCTGGCCCTGGTCAGCGCGGTAGGCCTCGTGGCCATCGCCACCCTCGCCTTCCTCGAATGGATGCGGGCGCGGCTGTTGATCCGATCGGGCGCGCGCCTCGAGCAGGTCTTGGCGGGCCCGGTGTTGAGCGCGGTCCTCAATCAGCCCGGGCTGAGCCGGGTCGACCGGGCCCAGGCGATGCGCCAGTTCGACAACTTCCGACAGGCCGCCGCCGGCCATGCCATTCTCGCCGCTTTCGACGCTCCCTGGACGCCGATCTACGTGCTGGCGGCCTTCCTGCTCAATCCGGCGATCGGCTGGCTTTGCGTCGCCGCCGGCGCCGGCATGCTGGGCCTGGCCTGGCTGAACGAGCGCGCCACCCGCGCGCCTTTGCAGGCGGCCAACACCGCCGCGGCCAGCGCCTACGCCCGCCAGGACCACGCCTCGGCCTGGTCGGCGGAGATTCGCGCCCTCGGCATGGGGAGGGCCTTGGTCGCCAAGCAGCTGGGCGAGCGCCACGGGGTGATCGACCTGCAGACCCGCGCCAGTTTCGCCGCCGCCGGCTGGGGCGGGTTGATCCGCTTCGTGCGCCTAGCGCTGCAGTCCGGCGCATTGGGACTGGGCGCCTGGCTGGCCATCGACCGGCAGATCTCGCCGGGGGCGGTGATCGCCGCCTCCCTGCTGCTGGGCCGGGCGCTGGCGCCGATCGAGCAGATCGTCGGTTCCTGGCGCAGCATCACCCAGGCCCAGGGGGCGTTCGCCGCCCTGAACGCCCTCTTCGCCCGGGACGCCGCCGCGGCGGAGCCCCTGCATCTGCCCGCGCCCCGCGGCGCGGTCAGCCTGGAGCGGGTCAGCGTCATGACCCCGACCCTGGAGCGCATCGCCCTCGCCGACGTCAACCTGGACATCGAACCCGGCGCCTTCATCGGGGTCGTAGGTCCAAGCGGCGCCGGCAAGTCGACCCTGTTGCGGGTGATCGCCGGCGCCATCGATCCGCGGGCGGGCGTGGTGCGCATCGATGGGGCGGCCCGGCGGGAATGGGACGCCGAACGCCTGGCGCGTCACATTGGCTTCCTGCCGCAGGAGTTCCTGCTGTTCTCCGGATCGATCCGCGACAACATCTCCCGGTTCCGCGGCTACCTGGACGACAACGCACAGGGCGTCGACATGGAGACTGTCATCGCCGCCCAGGCCGCCGGCGCCCACGAGATGATCCTGCGGCTGCCGGACGGCTACGCCACCCAGGTCGGCGCAGGGGGCGCGGGTTTGTCCGCCGGCCAGACCCAGCGGATCGCCCTGGCGCGGGCGCTCTTCGGCGACCCGTCGATCCTGATCCTGGACGAGCCCAACGCCCATCTGGACGCCGACGGCGAGGCGCAGCTGGTGCAGTCCCTGGCCGAACAGAAGGCCAAGGGCGTCACCATTCTGGTGGCCGCCCATCGCGGCGCGGTGCTGAGCGCCGCCGACAAGCTGCTGATGCTGAAAGAGGGCCGCGTCGAGATGTTCGGCGGCCTCGCCGATGTGCTGGCGACCATGCGCGGCGCCCAGCCCGTGGACGCCGCCGCGTCGCCCGCCCCCCGCAAGCGAGCCTGACATGACCGCCATCAGCCTTGACGCCTGGACCCCCCCGCCGAAATCCCCCGACGATCCGCGCTGGGAGATCGCCATGGGCGCGAGCGCCGCCGGCGTGTTCTTCATCGGCGTCATCGGATGGGCCGCCTTCGCCCCCATGGACGCGGCGACCACCGCGGCCGGCGTGGTGATGGTCTCTGGCCACCGGCAGTCCGTCCAGAGCCGGGACGGCGGCGTCGTCTCGGCCGTGCTGGTCAAGGAGGGCGACCGGGTGCAGGCCGGACAGGTCCTCGTCCAGTTCGCCCCCGCCGAGGCCGTCGCCGAGGAGCGGGCCTTGGCCGAACGGGTGATCGGCCTCGAGGCCGAGCGCGCACGCCTGGAGGCGGAGCAGCTTGGGCGGACGGTCGTTGCGGCCCCGGCCGATTTCGCCGCCCTCGATCCGCAGGACGTCGCGATCGCCGCCCGGGCGATGGCGGCGGAGCGACGCACCCTGGCTGCTGATTTCGGCGCGCAGCAGGCGCGGCGCGGGGTGTCGCGTCAGCGGGCGGCGGAGGCCGACCAGCAGATCGTCGGCTACCAGCGGCAGATTGAGGCCAACGTCCGCCAGCAGGCCCTCAACGCCGATGAACTGGCGGGCATGCAGCAGCTGGCGGCGAAGGGCTATGCGCCGCAGACCCGCGTGCGCGCCCTGGAACGTTCCGCCGCATCGCTGATCGGCGACGCCGGGGCGCAGAGCGCAGAGATCGCGCGGCTGAAGGCGGTCGGCGCGGAATCGACCCTGGAGAGCGTCCAGGCGGACCGCGACTACCAGCGCCAGGTCGCTGACAAGACCCGGCGGGCCATGACCGACCTGCAGCAGGCCGCCCCCCAGTGGCGGGTCGCCCGCGATCGGCTCGCCCGCACCGCCGTCGCCGCCCCCGCCGCCGGCGCGGTGGTCGGCCTGGCTGTGAACACGGTGGGCGGGGTGGTCGCGCCGGGGCAACGGATGATGGACATCGTGCCGGAAGCCTCGCCCCTGGTGGTCGAGATCCAGGTCGCGCCGCGGGACGCCGGGGAACTAAAGCTCGGCCAGCCGACGCAGGTGCGCCTGTCGGGACTGCACGGCCGCGGCGCGCCGGTCCTGAACGGCCGGGTCAGCCGAATCGCCGCCGACAGCATCGTCGACGAGCGCACCGGCCGCGCCTTCTTCACCGCCGATGTCGCCGTTCCGCAGGCGGAGTTGGCCCGCGTGGCCGCGACCGAGGGCGCCGCCGGCGCCCTGAAGCCCGGCATGCCGGCGGAGGTCGTCGCCCGGGTGCGGCCGCGCTCAGCCCTGCAGTACTGGCTGGAGCCGCTGGCGCAGGTCTTCTGGCGCTCCTTCCACGAGCACTGAGCCCCCGGCGGTCGTTGGCGGCTAGTGGGTGTAGCCCAGGCCAGTGGCGATCAGCGCGCTGGACGGAACCCCGAGAAGTTCGATGGTGTCGCCGTTGGTGAAGCTGATCATCGTGGCCGAGCCGACCGTGTGCAGGGTCGGCGTCAGGCCCTCCGCGAAATAGGCCGACAGGTCGACGACGTCGTGGCCGCCGAAGTCGGTGATCACATCCTGCCCCGTGGAGGGCGAGAAGCGGAAGGTGTCCTTGCCGCCGCCCCCGGTCAGGGTGTCGTTGCCGGCGCCCGCAATGATCACGTCATTGCCCGCGTTGCCGATCAGATGATCGCCCAGGCCGTTGGCGGTCATGGTCAGATTGGCGGTCCCGGTCAGGGTCAAGGTATGGGCGGTCAGGCCGACGAGGGAGTAGCTGAAGGCGGACGAAATACTGTCCGCCCCGCCCGTCGCATGGTCCGTGGTGCTGGTCGCTGTATAGACGCCGGTCTGGCCGATCGGGGTGGAGGTTCCGCTCGCTGTCGCCGCCGCGCCAATGGTCAGGGTGACCGTGACGGCCGCGCTTGAGTTCAAGCCGTCGCCGGCGATGTACTTGAAGGTGTCGGTCCCGACATAGCCCGCGGTGGGGGTGTAGGTGAACGAACCGTTGGCGGCGAGGGACACGGCCCCGTGGGCCGGGCCGCCGCCCGCGGCCAGGCTGGCCTTCAGGGTCAGGCCGTTATTGTCGACATCATTGGACAGGACCCCGGCCGCGGCCATGACGCTCAGGGCGTGGCCGGCGGTGGTCGAATAGGCGTCGGCGATCGTGGTCGGGGTGGAGGCGGCGACCGAGAGGGTGACGGTGGTCGCCACGCCCGTGCTCAGGCTGTCGCGGGCGATGTAGGTGAAGTGATCGGATCCGGCGAAACCGGCCGTCGGGGTGTAGACGAAGGATCCGTCGGCGTTGAGCGTCAGCGCGCCGTGCTGGGGCCCGCTGGCGACGCTGGCGGTCAAGGTCAGACCGTTCTTGTCCGTGTCGTTGGCGAGCACCCCGGCGCTGGCGGAAACGGTTAGGGCGTGGCCGGCGGCGGCGGCGTAGACATCGACCTTGCTGGTCGGCGCGGCGGCGGTGACGTTGATGGTGATCGTCGTTGCGGCGCCGATGCTGAGGCTGTCCCGCGGGGTGTAGGTGAAGCTGTCGGTTCCGGCGAAACCTGCGTTAGGCGTGTAGGTGAAGGAGCCGTCCGCATTCAGGGTCAGCACCCCGTGGCTCGGGCCGCCGCCGGTGGCCAGCACGGCGGTCATGGCCAGGCTGTTGTGGTCCACGTCGGTGGTCAACAGGCCCGTGGCCGCCGCGACGCTGAGCGCGTGGCCGGCGGCGGTGGAGAGGGTCATGGCATGGGCGGTGGGCGCGGTGGCGCTCAGGCTGGCGAGGCTGTAGGCGCGGATGTAGTCGATGTTCAGCTGCGCGGTGGTGAAGTTCGCCGGCGCGTTGCCCGGCCAGCCGCCGATGCCCAGATTGACCAGCATATACATCGGCTTGTTCATGTCGGCCGGGGTCGGGGCGGTGGCCACCTCCACCCCGTCGATGTACCAGGTCAGAGACGTCTTGGTCCACAGCAGGCCGTAGGTATGGAAGCCGGTGGTGTCGGTCGGCACCACGCTTTGGAATCCGGTCTGGGTCGGGGCGCCGTTCGCGTCGGTATAGTGCGAGGTCAGGTAGACGTTGGAGCCGCCCAGCTGTTCGAAGACGTCGGCTTCCGGCGGCCAGGTCCCGTCGGTGGGCAGCAGCCAGAACGCGGGCCAGACTCCCTGCCCCGCTGGCAGCTCGGCCTTGATCTCGAAGTAGCCGTAGAGCTGGGCGAAGGAGGTCTGGGTGGTCAGCAGGCCGGAGGTGTACTTGAACCCTGAGAGGGCGTTCAGATCGGCGGTGGGGGTATTGACCGCGGTGATGGTCAGGACGCCGTTGTTGATCGAGAACGGATCGAGCCCGAGGGCGGCGCCGCCGTCGCCGGTATAGGCGGGATCGACATAGATTTGCTGTTCGCCGCTGCCCAGATTGCGGCTGGAATAGCCCTGCGGGCCGCCGCCCTGGACGCCTGAAATGAAGTTGGTCTTCCAGACCCCGGTCCCTGTCGTCGGATCGTAGAGGCTGAGGCTGTTGAACTCGTCGTCGAAGGAGGTGGCCGCGCCGTTGAGGTTCAGCGGCAGGGCGAAGTCCGCCGCCGTCAGCGCCGCCACGGTGGTGTTGTGGATCAGGACCGCGTCGGTGGAGGACAGGGTCAGCAACACGTCCGAGCCGCTCTGAGTCAGATGAGACTTCACCTGGGCGAAGGTGGTGAGGGTGGTCCCGGTCAGCTGGATATAGTCGTGGTTGGCCCCGCTGGCCTGAAAGCCGTAGATCACGTCGTGGCCGGAGCCCGTGCCGAACGAGAAGTAGTCCCCACCGGCGCCGGCGTCGACTATCACGTCCTTACCCGCGCCGCTGACCAGGGTGTCGTCGGTGGAGTTGGCCACCAGGAGGTCGCCGCCGCTGTTGGCCACCCCGGTGAGTTCCGCGCCCTCCAGATAGAGGTTCTGTACGTTCGTCGGCAGGGCGAACGAGGCCCAGCTATTGACCGTGTTGACCCCGGTCGCCGTCGCCTCGACGATGTTGGTCGTGGACGTCAGCACATAGTAGGTGTCGCCGCCGCCGCCGCCGATGAAGGTGGGAGAGCCGCCCAGCTGGTCGCTGAACTGATCCGGCCCGGCCGGACCGACCAGCGTCTGCCCCTGATAGGCCGTCGCCAGCCAATGCTGCGGCGCAGCGCTGGCGGCCATCACCTTGCCGTCGAAGTTAAGATACGCAGTCGACATGGAACACCCATGTAACGGGCGCACATTGCACAGGGCGTTCTAATTATTCGAATACGGCGATGGTAAATGGTACATCAAGGATTTTAGACTTGGTGAACGACGCGTTACTAAGGGCGACACCTCGCCCTCCGATCATACCCGCTTAAGGGCCGGTCAGCCGAAGGACTTGGTCAGTCCGACGAAGACCCCGCGCCGCGGCCCATACTGAGGCGCGCCGACGCCCACGCCCGTGCCGTCGCGGATCTTGTAGTCCGCGTCAAAGGCGTTGATCACGTCGAGCCGGACCTCCAGGGCCCCGCCGGGGGTGTCGTCGAAGCGGTGTGACAGCGCCAGATTGACCTGGGCGTAGCCCGGCATGTGGATCCCGTTGGGAATCCCGTCGGCGCCCGTCGCCCTAAGACCGCTGCCGTAGATCAGGTCGCCGCCGAGCCGGACGCCCCGCCAGAGGTAGGAGCCGCCCAGGGACGCGGTCACAGTCTGGTCGTGGTCCAGGTAGATGTAGTGACCCGCGATGTAACTCAGTTCGGCCGCGGTGAAATTGAACTGGCTGGAGTCGATGGTTTTGCCCTGCGACTTTTCCAGCGCGAGGTTGGCGTAGGCCGACAGCGGCCCGTGGGCGTAGGCGGCGCTGAACTCGACGCCGTATTGGCGGCCGTCCGCGTAGTTGAACGGCGTCTCGATGATCGGCGCCCCGAACTGGCCCTCGTCGATCAGGTTCTTCGATATCTTGTAGTAGCTGTCGACGCCCAGGGTCAGGCCCTGCAGCACCTTCTGGGAGACGCCCACGTCGAAGTAGTGGGCGCGTTCGGCGTAGGGGGTGGTGTCGAGGCTGTTGGCGGGCGCGGCGGTGGTGTTGGCGAACTTGCTGATCGTTCCACCGCCGACGAGTTCGAAGGGCGGCGGCGAGAAATAGCGGGCGTAGCCGGCGTGGACGGTGGTCGTGGCAGTCGCCGTCCAGACCGCGTTGATCCGCGGGCTCAGCTGGTTTTCGTTGCGGAACGCCTGAATCTGGTCGTAGCGCAGGCCGTAGTTGAGGGTCAGCGGCTCGGCGATCTTCCACTCGTCCTGCAGATAGGCGCTGAAGGTCTCCGACGTGCGGGCGCCGTTGTCGATGATCGTCGTCGGCTGTTGGCTGGCCTGTTGGCCGGCCAGCAGGCCGGACGATATTAGGGGGATGACCTGCGCGCTGGTCTGGCTGGTCGAGCGATCGATCTGGGCGATGATCCCGCCCCGCGCCGTGTGGGCGTCGAACAGGTGGTAGACGCCCTCCGCCTGGATACCGCCGGCGGTGTCGCTCTTGGACGCCTGCTGGGCGATGCCGTTGTAGAGCAGGTCGCCGAGGACGTCGGGGGAGAAGTCGAGGGTGGAGTAGCGGGCGAAGAGGGAGACCTGGGTGGTCAGCTTGTCGGCGGTGTGCAGCAGGCTGACGACACCGTACTGAGTCGCCTCGCGCTGGTTCTCGTTCAGCATCTGGCTCGGATAGGTGGTCTGGCCGTTTACCGTCAGCGGGCTGCCGCCGAAGGTCAGATTGGGGGGCGCGCCGTCGGCCAGGTCCGGAATCTGGAACCGCTGGTTGGAGTCGCCGAAGATCGCCGAAACGCGGCTGGAATCGCTGATTGTGTCTTCCAGATAGGCGAAACCCTGGAACTGCTCGGTGCGGTCATGCAGCGGGTTGGCCCGGCCGTCCGCCGACTCGATGCCCAGGTTGTCCCGCGTATAGCTGCCGGAGACGAAATAGTTGAGGGAGCCCACCTGGCCGCTGGCCTCCGCGCTGGGCTCGATCTCCCCATGGCTGCCGCCGTAGACCGACACCGACCCGCCGCTCTTGATCCCGTCCTTGGTGGTGATGTCGACGATGCCGGCCGTGCGCAGGCCGTATTCGGCCGGCAGGGCGCCGGTGATCAGCTCGACCTTTCCCGCGAGGCGCGGGCTCAGCGCCTGGCTGAACACGCTGAGACCCTCCGGGAGGATCACGCCGTTGAGGCGAAACTGCAGGCCGTTGTGCTCGCCGCGGACATGCAGTTGGCCGTAGGAATCCTGCGCCACCCCAGGTGCCTGCAGCACGACCTGGTTCAGGGCGGTGTTGTCGCCCCCGGGCATGGCCTCGATGGCCTTGGAGTCGATGGTGTAGGTGGAGGCGCCCAGTTGCGGCTGGATGCTCACCCGCGCCGCGTTCAGCCGCGCTGCAGTGACCACCACCTCCTTGTTGTCGGCCTGCGACGGGATCGAGGCGTCGGCGGCGCGCGCCGTCACCGGGGCGATCAGCATCAGCAGGCCGAGCGGAGCGGCCAGTAAGCCTAGTTTCATAAAACACACCCCAAGGAGCCCTGCGGGGAGGCGGGCTTGTCCTGATTGTTGTTGAGACTTAGGCCTTCACCCATGCGGACGCGATGGACCGGATTCCCGATACGAACGGGAATAGTTCCCGATCGTTGCGCCTCGCTTCGGACAGGAGAGATTCATGTCGCTGAGGGTTCGCGTGCTCGCCGCCATCGCCCTCGTCCTGCTCCTTGGCGCCGCTGCCGGCGGCCTGTTGGCCGGGGTGCAGACCGGGCGGACCCTGCGCGCCGAGCTGGACGCGGCCCTGGTCGGCGGCCGGCAGACCGTGCTGAGCGCCTATGAAGACCTGCCCCGCTCCAACCACCCGGCCCGGGACATGCGCCAGCTCTTGGCGACCTTTGACGGCAACCGGCATCTCAGCGCCGCCCTGGTCGACGCCAGCGGCCGCGTCCTGCGATCGGCGACGCCGGCGACGACGCCGGCCAGGGCGCCGGGATGGTTCGGAGCCTTGTTCAAGACCGACCTCAAGCCGCTGACCCTGCGCGCGCCGGTCCTGGCCGACGGCTTCGCCGCCGTCGTCCTGTCACCGTCGCCGGACAACGACCTGCGCGACGCCTGGCTGCAGTTCGGCCGCGCCGCCCTCGCCTTCATCCTGGCCAGCGCCACGGGCCTGGCCCTGGTCTACCTGACCATCGGCCGGGCCTTGCGGCCCCTGGACGAGCTTTCGACGGCCTTCCTGCGGGTCGGGTCCGGAGACTACGGGGTCCGGGTCGACGAGCAGGGTCCGGCCGAACTCGCCCGGGTCGGGCGGGGCTTCAACGGCATGACCGCGCGGCTGGCGGCCGTCCAGGCGCGTAACCGCGCCCTGGAGGAGCAGCTGCTGCGGCTGCAGGACGAGGAGCGCGCCGACCTCGCCCGCGATCTGCACGACGAGATCGGCCCTCACCTCTTCGCCGTCAACGTCGACGCCAGCATGATCGGCCAGCTGAACGCGGCGGGCCGGGCCGGGGAGATACCGGACCAGGTCCAGGCCATCCAGACCAGCGTCGCCCACATCCAGCGGTTCGTGCGCGATATCCTGGGGCGGTTGCGGCCGACACAGCTCGTGGAGCTGGGTTTCAGGGCGGCGGTGGAGGATCTGGTCGACTTCTGGCGCGCCCGCCGACCGGACATGGTCTTCGACATCGACCTGCCGGCCGAAGACGACTCCTTGCCCGAGCCGGTGCGGGAGACGATCTATCGCATCGTGCAGGAAAGCCTCAGCAACGCCGTTCGCCACGGACGCCCCAGCCGCATCGCCATCCATGTGGCGATCGACGGAGGCGACCGGGTCGTCGCGCGGATCAGCGATAACGGCGCCGCCGATGACGGGGCGCCCGCCGGGACCGGATTCGGCATCGTGGGCATGCGTGAGCGCGTTGAGGCCATGGGGGGCGCCCTGAGCATCGCGCGGGGCCTGGACGGGTGGAGTTGGTCGGTGAGCGCCCGCCTGCCGCTGAACGGAACAGGGCAATGAAGATCCTGCTGGTCGACGACCACGCCATCGTCCGCGACGGGCTGAAACGGCTTCTGGGCGGCCTCGACCGGGCGGTGATCCAGGAGGTGGCCGACGGCCGCGACGCCCTGGCCATGGTCCGCGCCCAGGCCTTCGACCTGATCATCCTCGATCTCAACCTGCCCGGCCTCGGCGGCCTTGAGCTGGTGCGGCGGATCGTCCAGCAGGGCCGGGGGCGGGTGCTGGTGCTGTCCATGCACGCCGAGCCCCTCTACGCCGCCCGGGCCATAGACGCCGGCGCCGCCGGCTACGTCAGCAAGAACGCTTCCCCCGACGAGCTGCTCACCGCCCTCCAACGGGTGGCCTCCGGCGGCCGCTACATCGAGAGCGAAATCGCCCAGGCCCTGGCCCTGCAAGGCCCCGCGCCGGGTCAGGCCATGGGGCAGCTCAACAGCCGCGAGCTGGAGATCATGCGCCTGCTGGCCCTCGGCCGCAGCCTGGCGGAAATCGCCGAGGCCCTGGGGGTCGGCTACAAGACGGTCGCCAACACCTGCAGCCTGATGAAGTCGAAACTGGGGGTTTCACGCACCGCGGACCTGGTGCGGCTGGCGGTCGAGAGCGGCATGTCGTAGCCGCGGTCCCCCGCCGCATGCCTCTCGAAAATCCTCAAGAGCTGTCGTATCGTTAATGCTCGGGGATTGGAAATGGAGGAGACGGTGATGGGCCTTACTCAGGTCATCCGGGTGCTGGGTGCGCTGCTGACTATTTTCGGCATGTTCAACTGGTTGGCGATCATGCTGTCGGACCGAATTCAGCACTACATTCCGGTGCGCCTGATGCCCATCACCTCATATATGGACGCAGTGATCGTCTTCGGCGTCGGGTCGGTGGTCTATCTGCTGGCGACCATGGCCTCCGCCAACAAGAAGTCGGGCGGCCACTAGCTAGTTCCCATCCACAAACG